>DATLNN010000404.1:0-3494 GCA_035536695.1 Pyrinomonadaceae bacterium
CGGAAAGGTTGTCTTCGAGGACCGGAAGCTGCGTGACACCGTTTGCACTCATGCGTGTCAAGGCGGCATCGACGGTCTCGTCAGGCGACACCGAGATCAATTGAACGGGCGCTCCTGCGTTCTTGGTTTCCGCTATCAGACCGGCGGTGATCCGCTGCGGCTCAAGCAAAAGCTTCTCCTTCATCCACTCGTCCGAGTGAAACTTGCTTAGATAATGCTCGCCGGTGTCGCATACAATAAATACCACCAGACCGGTCTCATCGAGTTCTTTAGCGACCTTCAGCGCAGCGGCAAAGATCGTCCCGGTCGAACCGCCGCAAAAAATGCCTTCATTCCGTGACAACTGCCTCGCAAAGTCGAATGAGTCGCGGTCGGTAACGTTGATTATCTCGTCAATGATGTTCAGGTCCGCATTCCCGACCGGCAGATTCTGCCCGATCCCTTCCACGAGATAGGGCGTCGCCTCCGGCACGTGGCCAGACTCTTTATATGTCTTAAAGATCGAGCCATATGGATCGGCACCGATGATCTTTATCCGCGGATTCATCTCTTTCAGGTACCGACTGGTGCCGCTGATGGTGCCGCCGGTGCCAATGCTCGAGACAAAATGCGTGATCTTGCCGTCAGTGTCGGCCCAGATCTCCGGGCCCGTCGTTCGGTAATGGGCCGCGGGATTTTCAGGGTGATTGTACTGATCGGGATAAAAAGAATTGGGCGTTTCTGACGCAATGCGTTTGGCCGTCGCAACGTAGTGGTCGGGCGTGCCGGGCTTTGCTGCGGCGGGACATATGACGATGTCGGCACCCAGCGCCTTGAGATAACGCACCTTTTCTACCGAGGCCTTTTCAGTGAGAACAAAAATGCAGCGATAGCCTCGGGCTGCCGCCACCAGGGCAAGGCCGATGCCGGTGTTCCCTGACGTGGCCTCGATGACAGTACCTCCCTTTTTCAGCACACCTTCCTTCTCGGCCCAAGCGATCATCGAAATACCGATCCGGTCCTTCACCGAATAACCCGGATTCAGGTTTTCCATCTTCGCGTAGATCGGCGCCTTGATCTTGTGCTGTTTCGTAATGTTGTTAATGCGAACAAGTGGTGTATTACCGATCAGACCTAGTATGTCGCTATGAAAATTCATTCGAAAAAGTCTACGCCTGCGGTGTGCCATCAGTGCAGGTTGAATTGCGAAGTATCTGTTGAGAGTTTATGCGGAAATCGGTTTTCTGGCAAGAATGCAGCTTCAGGAAAAACCGGCAGATCCGCGGGCAATATATTATTATGTAAGAAGACGAACGTGAGAGGATCTTTACGTTCCACTGGGGCCAAGACCCCTTTTGAGCTGCGGCACATGAATAAGCTGATCCTTTTCGAGCTGAATGAGGTCCCGATCCGGATAGTGGACTATTTTCGGGGCGCCAGGCCGTCGTCGTGGATCGCGAGAAACTATACAAAGCTAAAGAAATTCACGACCGTTTCGGAGAATCAGGGCCACCTTTCGCCATGGAACACCTGGCCCACCGTCCACCGCGGCGTCTCGAATGACAGGCATTTCATCGCGGATTTCAATCAGGACCTGAGCGAGGTTGACCGCGAATTCCCTCCGATCTGGCAGCTGCTTTCGCGCAGTGGGATCAGGACGGGCCTGTTCGGCTCGCTTCATTCGTACCCGCTGCCCAGCGATCTGAGCGGCTATGATTTTTATATTCCCGACGTCTTTGCGGCTGGCAGCGAATGCTTTCCGGATAGGGTCGAGGCCTTTCAGGAGATCAATTTAAGGCTCTCACGCGGATCGGCCAGGAATGTTGACCCGGGCGTGCCTTACGGCGATGTCCTTAAGGGGCTGCGTGGTTTTCGCGGCCTCGGTTTCCGGCTTGGCACCATCGCCGACGTTGGCGGCCAGATCGTTCAGGAAAAACTTGATCCATGGAAAACGGTCCGCCGGCGCACATATCAGTCGGTGCTCGCGTTCGATGTTTTTTACAAGCTGCTGCGGGACAAGCAGCCCGACTTCGTTACTTTTTTTACCAATCATGTCGCCTCGAGCATGCATCGATACTGGGCAGCCGCATTTCCTGATGAGTATGAGGATCTGAGGTACGATCGGGAATGGATCGACACGTATGACAACGAGATCCTATTTGCCATGGGCAAAGCCGACAAGATGCTTGAGCGCCTGGGCCGTTTTGTCGATACACACCCGGAATATAAGCTGCTAGTCACCTCGAGCATGGGGCAACATGCCATCGAGTGCGAACCGGTCGAGACACAGCTGTACATCGTTGACCACGGCAAATTCATGTCGATGTTGCACCTTGAGCCGGGCGATTATGCCGTGCTGCCGGCGATGCTCCCCCAGTTCAACTATGCGATCAGCGACGCGAAGACCAGCCTGTTTGAGAATAATTTGCGGCAGCTAAGAGTGAATGGCGAACTTGTCGGCTACCGGCAACACGAGGGCGGGTCGTTTTCCATCGATCTCGGTCAGCCGAATCTTAAAGAAACCGCCATCTCTCTCAACGGCAGGTCCGTCAACATTGTCGAAAGCGGTATGGACAACGTAGTGATCGAGGACAAATCGTCGTCTACCGCCTATCACATTCCCGAAGGCCACCTCTTCTCGTACCATCCATCACACCATGAGGAGCCGCTGGGCGAACACGAACTGCCGACAACCGAGATTGCTCCTCTGATACTGCGTAATTTCGGGGTTTCCGTTCCGGGTTACATGAAGTCTTCGACCGTGTCAGATCACCTGCCGGTCTGATGCTGTCACGCCAACCCCCGTCGCGGATTCTTCTCTGTATCGGATGAGCTTCTCCGGATCATTCGTTATCAGCGCTTCAACGCCTAGCTTGCGGGAGCGATCTATCCATTGCGGCGTATCCGCCGTCCATACGGTGACAGGCATGCCTGCTTCAGCGGCGGCCCGAGCAAGATCACGAGTTGCCAGCGATCTATGCAGCGAGATGTGATCAGCGCCAAACTCGCGCGCAAGTGCGACGATATGTTTCTTGCTCCTAAGAAAGTGTATTATTTCGGCTGAGAACAGAGCGCCGGCGGCAACGTCCGGCAGCCGATGCTTGATCTCAGGGATCGCGGCCAGCTTAAAGCTTTTTACAATGATCTGCGGGAGCAGCCGCGAGCCGCCGATCTCGCGGCAAACAACTTCGGCCAACTGGCGAAAATCGCGATCGCCGGCCTTTAGTTCAATATAGACACGCCCTTTGAAATCACTCAGAAATTCTAATGTTTGCGCCAGACTTGGAATGGTTTGCGCGGCAAACTCCTGGCGGGCTTTTTTCGGGAATCTCTTGTTGAACCATGAGCCTGCGTCGATCGCCGCGAGTTCGCTTGAAGCGAGCTGCGAAACCAAACCGTCACGCAATGCCGTGCGCCGCAAATTCGCATCGTGAATGATTACCGGGACGCGGTCAGCCGTCAGTCTGACGTCAAATTCGATACCGTCAGCCCCATGGTCGATCGCAAGCTTAAAG
>DATLNN010000405.1:0-2945 GCA_035536695.1 Pyrinomonadaceae bacterium
AGCACGATCTGCAGGAACTGATGCAGGCGAACGTCGGTATCGTGCGAAACCACGACGAGATGCTCGAGGCTCTGAACGGCCTGGACGTCTTGCGCAACCGTGCCGCGCGGGCATTCGTGCCGGGCAATATCGATTTCAACCCCGGCTGGCATACCGCCCTCGACCTGCACAATCTGTTGATCGTCTCCGAGGCGATTACCCGCGCAGCCATCGAACGCAAAGAAAGCCGCGGCGGGCAGTATCGCGACGATTTCCCGGATAAGGACCCGAAATACGCAAAGTTTAATTTCTGCTTAAAGAAAGATGATGACGGCGCGATGGCAATATCAAAGGTGCCGCTGCCCGAAATGCCCGCAGATTTAAAGGCCATCATCGAGGAAATGGGTTAACGACCTTTTTCGTGTCATTCGTGGCTAAAACATCATGAAAGCGACATTCAGCATAAGACGAGGTGGGAGTGAGAGCGGTGAATTGGTCGATTACGAGACCGAGGTCACCGAGGGGATGGTCGTGCTCGATGCGGTGCATCAGATACAGGCCGAATCGGCCAGTGATCTGGCTTGCCGCTGGAATTGCAAGGCCGGGAAATGTGGGTCGTGCTCGGCCGAGATCAATGGCATGCCGAAGCTGTTGTGCATGACGCGGTTAGATACGATCGATATTACGCAGCCGGTGACGATCGAACCGATGCGAGCATTTCCGCCTGTCAAGGATCTGATCACTGACGTGTCGTGGAACTATGAGGTCAAAAAGCGGATCAAGAAATTCAACCCACGCCCGCCCGATGCCGAGGACGGCACGTGGCGGATGCAGCAATCGGACATCGACCGCGTACAGGAATTTCGAAAGTGCATCGAGTGCTTTCTGTGCCAGGACGTCTGCCACGTCCTGCGCGATCACGAAAAGCACGCTGAGTTTATTGGCCCTCGGTTTCTTGTTTACGCGGCAGCTCTCGAAATGCACCCGCTCGACACCGAGAACCGGACCGAGCAATTGAAGGACGCATTCGGCACCGGCTATTGCAACATCACAAAATGCTGTACAAAGGTTTGCCCGGAGCATATTACGATCACCGACAACGCCATCATCCCGCTCAAGGAGCGCGTGGTCGATGAGCATTACGATCCGCTCGGGAGACTCGTGAAACTGTTCAAGAGGAAGAAGTGAGATCGTCCAGCGTATCTCCGGCCGTCCGCGAGACAACGCCCGGCCGTGGCTGGTGACACATGAAGTATTCACAAGAAGATTGGGCCATCAAACGCTCGAAGGGACTGCCGTGGTTCCTAATGTTCGATGGCATCCTGATGACGGGCGGTCCATTTGCGGTCGTCATGCAGGTTGTGGGCTACTTCCTGTTCGGCGATCAGTACTCCAGCTTTGGCCAGTATTTCAGCGCGTCCAAAACTTGGATAACGTTCTTTTTCCATGCTACCGTATTCGGGTTGATAATGGGTTTTATCAACTGGCGTCGTAATGAACGCACCTTTGCCGAAAACGGCGAAAAGCCAAAACCCTGAGGGACCTTCGCAATGTTTGAGCTAAAACGTCTGTCGCCTGAGGCCATTCCCTCCGCCCTCGAAAAAGCTAACCGCTATCGTCTTCTTAACGAGCCGGGTGCCGCGGAGAGTATCTATCTCGACGTGCTTGCTATAGAACCGGATAATCAGGAGGCGCTCAAGAATATTATCCTCGCCATGAGCGACCGATTCGGAAAGGACTACGCCATTGGCGACGCGCGCGTTTCGGAATACGTCACTCGCCTCAAAGACGATTACCAGAGGAACTACTACACCGGAATAATGTACGAACGCCGGGCTAAGGCCACCCTGAGCAAAGGCGGCGTCGGAGCCTATGAATTGTTTCGACAAGCGATGGACTGCTTTGAAACTGCACTGGCCATGAAACCCGCCGGCAACGAGGAGTGCATACTCCGCTGGAATGGGTGTGTTCGCATCATAGCTGCCAACCGCTTGGCTCCGCGCGATATGGGCAGCGACTTTTTGGAATAGATGGGTTGCTGTTTACAAGATATTGTGCGATATTTTACCCGCTGCACAACAGCATGTAGTTTTTCAGAAAATCCATCACAAGGAGACACACCATGCCAGGTAAGTTTGAAATCAAGACGGGCAAAACCGGTAAGGTCC
The DNA here is from genome assembly GCA_035536695.1 of Pyrinomonadaceae bacterium. Classification (GTDB taxonomy): domain Bacteria; phylum Acidobacteriota; class Blastocatellia; order Pyrinomonadales; family Pyrinomonadaceae; genus OLB17. Next base: position 2,148 of record DATLNN010000405.1, read on the forward strand.
GCTTTAACCTAAAGGCCAGCAACGGACAGACAATTTTGACCAGCGAGGCCTATGAGTCGCGCAGTGCCGCGACGAAGGGCATTACCTCCGTAAAAAAGAATGCAGGTAATGACAAGCGATTCGAGCGGAAAACGGCAAAGGATGGCTCGGCCTATTTCGTCATGAAAGCGGCTAATGGCGAGGCGATCGGCAAGAGTGAAATGTACGCTTCGACACGCTCGATGGAAAACGGCATTGCTTCAGTCGGCCGAAATGCGCCGGATGCCCCAGTCGTCGATGCTCCCTAAAAACGGCTTAGTCGCCGCGTTATGAACTAAACCGCGAACCGCACGACTTGCACGAACTGAATTCTTTTTTCGTGACGCTTCGTGTGCTTCGTGGTTCTGTCTTTGGTCTATGCTAAGAACCGTATTAGGCATCGAACGCCTTCTCAACGCAAAACTGGAGTTGATAGCCGGACAGAGAATCGGGCTGGTCTGCAACCAAGCCTCGATCATGCCGGATTTTCGCCATGTCGCGGACATATTTTCTGAGCACAGAGCATTCACCTTAACGACCCTGTTCGGCCCCCAGCACGGCATTCGCGGAGATGTGCAGGACAATATGATCGAAACCGATCACTCGACGGACCAGCGTACTGGGCTGCCGGTGTACTCGCTTTACAGCGAAACACGCGAACCGACCGAGGCGATGCTTACAGATGTCGACATCATCGTCTTTGACATGCAGGATGTCGGATGCCGAATCTATACGTTCAACTACACGATGGCAAACTGCATGATCGCGGCCGCCAAATAC
>DATLNN010000406.1:0-3701 GCA_035536695.1 Pyrinomonadaceae bacterium
CTGAGAAGCGAGAACAACTCGTTCTTTGCTTTCCCATTCGGCTTGAGCAGCGACATCCCGGCACCTGCGGACTTCGACGGCGATGGAAAGGCGGATGCGGCGGTGTTTCGTCCTTCGAATGCGACATGGTTCATCCAGCGTTCAAGCGATAACGGGACGACTATCCTACAGTTTGGTCTAAACGGCGATCGGCCGGTACCGGCCGACTACGACGGTGATGGACGAGCAGATATTGCGATCTATCGGCCATCGAATGGACAGTGGTGGTTGAACCGTTCGACCGCGGGAGTGCTCGCGATGACGTTCGGTAATGCGACCGACAAAACCGTACAGGGCGATTACACAGGCGATGGAAAGGCCGATGTCGCTCTCTGGCGCCCCGCGTCAGGCGAGTGGTTTATTCTGAGATCCGAGAACATGACTTACTACTCGGGTCCGTTCGGACTGAGCACTGACATTCCGGCACCCGGCGACTACGACGGTGACGGAAAGTTCGACACGACCGTCTTCCGGCCCTCGAATGCGACATGGTTTATCCAGCGATCGACGGCAGGAACATTTATCACGCCTTTCGGCGCAAACGGTGACCGCCCGGTAGCGAATGCGTTTATCCCGTAGATTGTTTTCTCACCGGTTACATCATTGCCGCGGGGAGTGAGAACTCTTCGCGGCTTTGGTGGTTTATTGCTGAAAAGCTGCGCTTTTCCGAAAGGCATTCGGCGGGTATAGATTTATCGTTACCGGATCCAAGCTCGCACGCGGAACAGTTCCTTTTGAAACCATAAACGTGTGAGTGGATTCCCCGCCTATCTTTTTGTTGTTCGTTTACCCGTTATTCCGATAAACTCGTTTATAAGCTCACAAACGCAGACTTCAACATGGGGGATAGAAATGAGATCGCTTGCAATAGCAGTCGTTTTGATTTCGGGGACCATTCTGTTTGCCGCCACGCCCGCCAGCAACGTGGCACCTTTATTTCAGGCATTTTGCAACGACGGCGACGGCCCTCTTTCCGGTTGGGTTAATTCCCGGTACGAGGCTTATCTGATCGGCCGTGATCATGAGCTCGTTAATCGCGGACATCGCTGGGACATCCTTGTGCAGTCTGGTGAGACTGTGTCCCGGGAGCCGACATGCGCGAGGCTTGCAGACGGAACTAAGCCCGATACGATCAGGCTCGACAACCTTTGCGACAAATGTGTCAAGTTCACGGTCTCGCGAACAACCGCCGACGGCACCGTAAAGAGCAGGGAGATCAAGATCGACGCCAAAAAGAGCAGGCAGTTCCGCAAGCTTCCGGACGCTGTCGTCAAGGTCGAGGGCGAGCGCGACTGTTCGGAATAAGACGGGGCCGCCAACCTCATTATTTCTGGATCGTCTCCGCGGCTCCGCCGCTCTATTTGCGGAAAGGCTCTGCCTTTTTCCGTGAGACCTCCTCGTGAGCGGCTTCGCCTCCCGATGAGCGGAAAGGCTCTGCCATTCCGTCAGCCCTCGGTCCTTCGGAGAGCCACGCCGCCAACGGAAGTCAGGTAAGATCTGCGAAGCGTTTTTCGTCCCGCGGGACAGATCGGAAATAGCCCGGCGATTTATCGCTGGGGATGTCAAACAATTTGTCCGAGTCCCGTCAGGGACGACCGACAACGGGATATTTCTCAGCCGTCCCTTACGGGACTAGACTGATATGATTGCTAACCCACCGCTGAAGCGGTGGGTATTATCAAGGGTCCCTACGGGACCAATCCCAACCTGGAGCGCCAGATATGAAAATCAAGATCGGGGCCGCCATCATCGTCGCTTTTCTCGCAGTCGGTTCCTTCGCACAGCAGGTTTCGGATACAGCATTCGCCCCGCCTATCCCAAAACCGATGTACAAAACCGGAAAGGGCCCGGTCGTACTACTCGACGAAGCTCATTTTAATTTTCACACTGCCGATGGACGGTATCTGCCGTTCGCGGCGCTTCTCCGACGCGACGGTTACGACGTACGGGCATCGAAGTTAGCATTCAGCAAAGACTCGTTGAAGGACGCAAAGATACTTGTGATCGCGAATGCACTGGCCGAACGCAACAAAACGGAATGGACCCTACCCACGCCGTCCGCATTTACCGACGACGAAGTGCGTGCGGTCAGCGAGTGGGTCAAAGCCGGCGGGTCTCTGTTGCTGATAGCCGATCACATGCCCTTCCCCGGAGCGGCCGAGAATCTCGCGAAGGCATTCGGCATCCGCTTCAGCAACGGCTACGCGATCGATCCAAACGTCCAGGGCCCGATGCTTTTCAAACCCGAAAACGGTTCGCTCAAACCGCACGCGATCGTGAACGGCCGGGCGGATTCTGAAAAGGTCGACTCGGTCGCAACATTCACCGGCTCGGCCTTCCAAGCCGACGGCGACGTTCAGCCCCTGCTCGTCCTAGGTCCCACCGTCGTCTCCGCAATCACCACGACCGCCGGCCAGATAACAAAAGACACCCCCCGTGTCCCGGTCGGCGGCTGGTACCAAGGCGCCGTCCTCCGCTCGGGCCGAGGCCGCGTCGCCATCTTCGGCGAAGCCGCCATGTTCTCAGCCCAACTCGCCGGCCCCGATAAACGACCGATGGGAATGAACAACCCCATCGCCTCGAAGAACCCTCAGTTCTTATTGAACGTAATGCACTGGCTGTCCGGGAAGCTTAAGTAGTATTGACCCCTGCCCATCTTTGTCGCCAAAGGCGACACACTTATAAAGCCGAGGGTGAAGCCGCTTCGGCGAAACCCTAGGTAAGGTATCGCGGCAGATATGTCGCTGAAGGCGACAAACAAACAAACGAGAATGTTGCCCGCCGTCAGAGAGCCGATCTCGTCCCGGGATTAGGCTCCTTTCGCTCGCTTACGCAGGATATGCCTTTGCTCCGAGAAACTCATCGAACCACGCAAAGATTCGCCGCCACATATCCTGAACATTCGCCGGACCTTCGATAACGTGGCCCTCGCCCCAATACCGAACGAACGAAGCCCTTTTGTTCTGCCGGTGGAGTGCGGAAAACATCTGTTCTCCCTGCTGTATCGCGATATAGTCCAGATCACCCTGAATGATCATCAGCGGCGTGTCGATCTTGTCGGCGCTGAATATCGGGCTATTACGAATATACCGTTCGGTATCTTTCCACGGCGCACTACCCATTCGCAGCTGTCCGGTCTCGGCGAGTGACATGCCGAACCATCTCTCGTGTGCGTTCCGGTCATAGCGAAATCGCGCATCGATGGTGCCGTACAAACTGATCAGTTCGGAAAGTCCGGCCAGTGATACGCCGGCCTTAAAGCGTTTGGTTTGCGCAAGCAATCCGTAGACACCATATCCGCCGTAGCTGTGTCCGATCACGCCCAGCCGATCCGGATCTGCCACGCCTGTTTCGATCATCATATCGACGGCCGGCAAAACTCCCTTTGACACTTCCGGTAATGGATCACTCGTTTCGCCCTCCGGTTTCAGCGGAATGCTCGGGTAAAGAACCGCATATCCCCGAGCAGCCAAAAGCTGAAAGTTGAGCGCACTATGATTGTTGATATTGCGTGCGTGGCCACCGGGCGGATTGTCGCCCTGCATCATCCCGGGATAGATCACAACCACGGCCGGGTATTTCTTTCCGCTTTCATAACCAACGGGCAGCAGTATCCACCCCTTCAAGTCGCGTCCTTCGGCGGTACGATATTCGATCTTCCT
>DATLNN010000407.1:0-3418 GCA_035536695.1 Pyrinomonadaceae bacterium
ACCATATTATAATTATGGCTTGACATAATTGTTTTTTGCGGATATTCTCGGAATACAATTATGCGTAAGCGTAATTGAATTCATAAGGATGGAGAAAGGCAATGAACCAGATCAATACACTAAAAGCGCACTTGGCAATCAATGTAAGCAATGTCGAAACGAGTATAGACTTCTACAAACGGATGTTCGGCATCGATCCGAGCAAGGTCCGCACGGGCTACGCGAAATTTGACGTACAAAACCCGCCGTTGAACTTTACGCTCAACCAAGTGGCGTTTGAGGGAAGCGGCGCGCTGTCGCACCTCGGAATTCAGGTCGCCGGCAGCGAAGACGTCATCGCGATGCGCGATGATTGGAAAGAGCGTGGCCTCGAGCCCCGCGAAGAGATGCAGACGACCTGTTGCTACGCGCTGCAGGACAAGGCGTGGGTCAACGACCCGGACGGTAACGAGTGGGAGGTCTTCACGGTCCTCGAGGACAATCTGCCCGAGGCGAAAAGCAATGATGCATCGTGTTGCGTGCCTGCCTTCGAGGATATCGAGGGACGGAAGCAGGAAGTAAAGACAGCCTGCTGCTAACATAAGAGGCCGGAAATGATGTTGAAAGAGAAAATGTTCAGCAAAGGAAGCACCGTGTGCCCGGTCCGCAGCACATGCCGCGAGAATTCGGACGGGCAATATTTTAGGACACTGTTCGAGCGCGATTGGGAGGTATTTGTGATTAAACGCGACCAAACGAGCGGCGGGCACAAGTGGTTCACTCAGTGTTGCGAGATGTTAAGGGCAAATGTTCAATCTTTATCAGCGACTGGCTGCTGAATTTATCGGGACGGCGGGGCTGCTCGCCGCCGTCGTAGGGTCAGGGATAATGGCGGAGCGGCTGGCGGGCGGCAACGCGGCCGTCGCTCTGCTTGCAAACACAATTGCTACAGGGGCAGCGCTCTTTGTACTCATACTATCGCTTGCGCAGGTGTCGGGCGCGCATTTTAACCCAGCGGTCACGTTGACGCAGCTGCTCGATAAACAGATCACGCTGCGAGCCGCGGCCGGGTATCTTGCGGTTCAATTTTGGGGTGCGGCATGCGGTGTTGCATTGGCGAATGCAATGTTTGACTTGCCCCTTGTTTTCGCCTCGCAGCGGGTGCGGACCGGCGGCGGACAATGGCTGAGCGAATTCATAGCAACATTCGGCCTCATTCTGGTGATATCGGCAACTGCGCGATTGAGATCCGTTCTGGCGGTTCCGTTGGGTGTGGCGGCCTACATCTCGGCTGCTTATTGGTTTACCGCATCGACCTCGTTCGCGAACCCGGCGGTGACCGCGGCCCGGGCCCTAAGCGATTCGTTTGCCGGTATTCGGCCCGCGGATGTTCCGGCATTTATTCTATTCCAGATGGCTGGTGCTGTAACCGCCGCTTATCTTGCCCGATGGCTGTTTTCGGTCGCGGCAGAAACAACAGATGACTTATAAGAAGAAAGTACTGATACTCTGCACAGGAAATTCGGCCCGCAGCCAGATGGCTGAGGGGCTTCTGCGCGACCTCGCGGGCGACAGGTTCGATGTCGCGAGCGCGGGCACGATCTCAAGCTTTGTACGGCCGCAGGCTATCAGCGCGATGGCTGAGATCGGGATCGATATTTCCGGGCATCGCTCAAAATCTCTCGAAGAGTTCCTTACAACAGCGTTCGACTATGTGATCACCGTCTGTGACAACGCCAACCAAAACTGTCCGATATTTCCGGGCAAGGCCCGGCGGATCCACTGGAGTTTTGAAGACCCCGCCGATGCCTCCGGAACGGCGGAAGAAAAACTGGACGTGTATCGGCGGGTGCGGGATGAGATCCGGGCTAAATTGAGTGAATTCGCCAATGCACAGTGACCACACCTGCGGTAGTAATTTAGGTTTTTGCAGAAAATACGCTATCGTTAGGTCTTTGTTTGCCCCCGGCGACCTGGCGTCGATGGCAGACAGCACTTACTACACAATTGAGTTGACGGAGAGCCGCCTCCCGGACCGCGGGCGATCACCCTTTTGCGCAAATACATCAAATTCATCATTCTGCTGGCGGTCACCGTTTTTATTTTCTGGTTTTTTGGCCGGAATCTGGACTGGCAGGCTGTTACGGACAGTCTGCGGCAGGCAGACCCTACCTATCTTGCGTTGGCGACCCTCGGGATCTGCGTCGGGTATTTTCTTCGCGCTGTGAGGTGGCAAGTGCTGCTTGCGCCGATCACCAAGGCGAGTCTTCGGGAACTGTTCGCGACGACCACCGTAGGTTTCACGGCAATCTTTCTGATAGGACGCGCCGGGGAGATCGTGCGGCCGATGTGGCTCCCGATGCGCGATCGTCGCGTACGGCCCTCGGCCGCATTGGTTACACTTGGGCTCGAACGCGTGTTCGACCTGGCCGCCCTTGTTTCCTTTTTTGCCGTTAACCTTTTATGGTTTACTCCGGAGGCCGGCCGCGAGAGTGAGTTTGTGTATGTGAAATGGGCGGGGTGGCTGATGCTGGCGGGCGTTATCGCCGGGTTTATCGGGCTTGTCATCTTTCAGCGGATCTCACCACGGGTGATTGCCTGGGCTGAGCCGCTGGTCGAGCGGAGCTGGATACCAAAGCGGGTTCGTGAGATCATCATCAGCTTGTTAAAGCACCTGGCCTCGGCTCTCGGCATCCTGCGAGACTGGCGTCAGACGTTTTGGGTAAGCTTCTGGACGTTCGTACTGTGGATGGCGATCGCGGTCCCGACGTGGCTGGTCCTGCTGGCCTTTGGCCTACCTCTAACATTTAGCGATTCGCTGTTTATCATGGGGTTTGCGACCGTCAGCTCGGTCGTTCCGACACCTGGTGGGGCCGCCGGGGCCTTTCATACGGCCACGGCAGCAAGTCTTTTGTTTTTGAACAGCCAGATCCGGCGAGAGGACGCTGCGGCCGTTTCGATCGCGATGCACCTGGTCTATTTTGCTCCTGCGCTTGTTTTCGGTTTATATTATTTCTTTCACGGCGATATTAGCATTGAACGTTTTAGAAGCCTCCTTTCTAGCGAGAACGCTGAGAAAGAGATCGCCTCGGATTCGCCCGATTTTACCTAGTTCTGAGTCCCGCCTTTAGGCGGGCCCTTTGCCCGGAAAGTGCCGCCTTAAGGCCTGACTCAGAACGCTGATCTATGCGCTGCCCGTTCTGTTCACATATTGAAGATAAGGTGGTCGACTCCCGGGAAGCGAAGGGTGGAGACTCGATCCGCCGTCGCCGCGAATGCCTCGGCTGCGGCCGCCGGTTCACTTCCTACGAGCGGATCGATGAGATCCCCTATATGGTGGTCAAAAAGGACGGCAAGCGGGAGAGCTGGGACCGGCACAAAGTCCTCGCCGGCCTGTATCGCGCCTCGGAGAAGCGCCCTATCTCGACGGGCCAACTGG
>DATLNN010000408.1:0-5527 GCA_035536695.1 Pyrinomonadaceae bacterium
ACTCGTCGTTGTCGAGGCGATAACGATGGGCACGACGGCGAGCGCGCAGATGAGCATGGCCGTCTTGCGAGAGCGGTTGATGGTCCAACCCATTTTTATCAGCTTAGACGAAATGTAGCCACCCCCGATGCTGCCGACGTCGGCAATGATGTAAATAACCGCGATAGGCAGCCCAAAGGTCTTGAGATCGAGGCCGTGCTGCTTATTCAGAAAATCAGGGAGCCAGAAAAGATATACCCACCAGATCGGGTCCGTCATAAATTTGCCGATGGCAAATGCCCATGTCTGACGATGTGGAAAGAGCCTTTTCCACGGTATATGTATTGAGGGTTCGACCGGGTCGCTCTGGATGTAGGCGAGCTCGGCGGCGGAAAGCTTCGGGTGCGTTTCCGGACGGCGATACACAACGAGCCAAAAAAGCAGCCATATAAATCCTATGGCGCCTGTGATAATGAAAGCCTCGTGCCAGCCCCAATAAAGAACTATCACGGGTACCAGCAGCGGTGTCGCGAGCGCACCAACGTTGGTTCCCGAATTGAAAATCCCGGTCGCCAAAGCGCGTTCTTTCTTGGGAAACCACTCGGCAACGGTCTTGATCGACGCCGGAAAATTTCCCGCTTCGCCGAGCCCGAGAAGGAAACGAACAACTATAAAGCCGACAACCGAAACAAATGCGGTCGAGGTGGAGATGTAGCCGAACCAATTGAGCAAACCCGCCGCGCCGACGCCTATTGGAACTGCCCATGCATGGGCCATCGCCGCAATGCTCCAAACCGTAATCGAGAGCGCAAATCCTTTTTTAGTGCCGAACCTGTCCATTAACCGGCCGACAAAGAGGAGCCCCAGTGCGTACGCGGTCTGAAACGAGAAGACTATCCATCCGTAATCGATCTCAGACCATCCAAACTCGCTCTGCAGCGTTGGCTTGAGAATGCCCAGCACCTGGCGGTCGATGTAGTTGACTGTAGCCGCGAAGAAAAGCAGCGCACAGATCATCCATCGATAGTGGCCGACCTTGGCGGCTGGTCTGTCGCCCGCGGCCGCTGTAATGGCGCCTGACGCGCTCGAAGCCGACTCCTCGGGCGGCGATATATCAGATCGGGACTTCGGTTCGTCAAATTCCTCGACGATCGCGTTTACATCGCTCATTCAGGGTCGGCTCCTATAGACATAATATTCCGGGCGAGTGATACTCGCGTCCGTCGACTGTTGTAGTGATCTGCGGAAAATCCGGCGAGGCGGAAATGATCTCGACGCCGGCGTCGCCGACGATGCAGGTCTCCTCAACCTTGGTTCCGGTGATCGAAGGGTTCCAGGCGAAGGCCTGGTTTCGCTCGACCGTATGGGCACTCTGTGGGTGAGCCACCCACTCACGCGGCCTGTACCCCGCCGCGCCCCCCTGGTGATGCAGGTTTATCTCATCGCCACGGCCCATCTTTTGATAAGCCTCGGCCGCACATTGATACAATTCCGCGCCCCTAATGCCCGGCGTGGTCCTGTCGAGGAGACGAGCATTTACGTAAGCGGCCGCCTCGGTTTTGTCGATGAGCTCGCTCGACGCTTCTCCGACTGAGACCATACGGCTCAGGCTGACGATCAAGCCACGACGCCTCGCGCATGTTACTAGCAGCAGCGTCTGGCGCCAATCGTTTTGGGTCGGCAAAGGATGGCGGTAGCGCGAGATACGATCATCGGCGGCCACCAGTGTAACTATCGAGGTCATTTCCCCGGCCGCCAATTCGTGCCTGAGTTTCTCGGCTATCTGCAGCTCTGTTTCGCCCGGTTGGAGCTTGCCGATCGCGGCCCGCATTGCCTTGCCGGCATCGCTGCCGAGGTTGCGATATCTGTCAGCCTCGGCCGCAGTTAGCTCATAACGGCATGGAGCGATTCGAGCTTCGACCACCGGGGTTTCGCCGTCCATCACAAGGTCACTGCCCAGTTTTCCGCCTTCGCCGATCACGGCTTTGGCCTTTTGGATCATAAGCGATCCGTCCTGCCAGGGAAAGCCTATCGGGTCAAAGTCTTCCTCGCTTACTTCTTCCGCGAGCATCCGCTCGAGCTCTATGACGTTCGCGATCAGGTATCGTTCGCCCGAACGCGTTACGAGCAGCGAGGCTGCCCCGTTCTCACGGCTGACGTCTATCGCATTTGACGCTCCGCCGGTGAGCCACGCAAAGTTGTGCTGCGAGTTGAGCAGCACGGCGTCGAGATCCTCACAATCAAGCATCTCGACTAGCCGCCCCGTTTTTTCTTCCAGCTCGTTTGCCATTTGCTACTGATTTACGCCGCTCGCCAGGAATCCGCCATCCACCACGAGCACCTCGCCGGTCACAAAACTCGCGGCCTCTGACGCAAGAAACACCGCGGCCCCGGCCAATTCCCCGACATCGCCAAATCTACCCATCGGCGTTCGAATTAAGAACTCCTGACCGCGCAGAGTCTCGTCCAGAAGTTTTTCATTGAGGGCGGTGCGGAAAACGCCGGGCGCGATCGCGTTAACATTCACGCCGTGACGTGCCCATTCTATCGCCAAAGATTTCGTAAGTGAGGCGACGGCCGCTTTGCTCGCCGAATAAGCCGCGACCTCGAAGAGTGAAACGAACGTCGACAACGATGCAATATTGACGATCCGTCCATATCCGTTCCTGATCATGTGACGGCCAAATACCTGGCATGAACGAAGCGTGCCCGTCAGGTTGGTTTCCAGGATCGCGTGCCAGGTCTCTTCGTCGAGATCGAGGGTGGGCTGGCGTTTGGTCTGACCGGCCGAGTTGACCAGGATGTCCACCTTGCCAAAGTTCTCGACGCACATGGTGAGCAGATCCTCTATCGACGATCTATCGGAAATGTCCGAAACAACTCTTATGGTGCGGCGGCCCAATGATTCGATCCCAGTAGATGCAGTGTTAACCTGCTCCTGACGGCGCGATGAACAGACAACATCTGCGCCTGCCTGCGCAAGTCCGTGGGCGATCGACTGGCCAATCCCGGACGTGCCGCCGATCACGACCGCTGTTCGGCCAGTGAGGTCAAATCCGGGATAACTCATAGCCGGTAAAAAAGAATTGGACAATGTCGGGTAAAGCTAAAGGTATTACCATTTTGTTATGCTTGCAATTCTGAATCAGGTTTGTAGTTTTTGTCAAGGCAACGGAAATGCCAGCGAAGTCTGCATTTAGACTCCAAAAGACGAAAGGTTTGACAGCCGTCTGGCACCATTCGAAAAAGCAGACTTGATTTTGATTGGTTAAACCAATTAAAATGCTGAACTAGATTAGCCGAATGGAACCCGTTGCCAAAAAGATAGTAAACCGCCGCGTCGCCGGTGACAATCTGTGGCTGCACCTACAGCCGGCGGACGTCGTCGGTCGTGGTCCTGCGAAACCGTTCGCCTACACCATTCTCGGCACTGAAGAAGCCGTTGGGACCGCAATGTTCGACGAACTTCGGGCTTACGCCGGTGAGTACTCCGGTGAAATATCGATCGTTCTTCTTGGCGGCCGGGGTGCCCAGGCGATGTACCGGCTGATCAGACGCCTCACCGAGGCGGGTGAGATCGACGGACTCCTTTCGCGCCTGAATGTCTTCACTCAGGACGCGCTCGCACCCATGCGAATGGATAACTCGCTAAGTTTTGTCCGCGATTTCGAAAGGCTGCTCGGCGATCAGTTCTTTGAAAAGATCAAGAGCTTTACGCCAATGCTAACGGAAAGCGAGGACGTCGGGGCAGCGCTGGAACGCTATGTGGAACAGATCGATACACTTGGGGGTATCGACATCTTTTTTCTCGGTCTCGGGCCGGAAGCGGAGGCCGCTTCTCATCTCTGTTACATCAAGCCCGGTTGCGGCGCACACTTTTCCGACTTTGCGGGAATGATTCCGATCAGCTCCAGCATTCTGGAACATCATATAGCGAAATTTAAAGTCGGCGGTAGCGAAGTTTCGCCGGAAGACGAGGCCGAATGCCGGGCCGCGACTCACATTCTGACGCTTGGGCCTGCCGCTATCTTGGGCGCCAAGCGGATCGTGCAGTCTATCGTGGATGCGTCGACGGCTCCCGGAAAAAAGGCGAGTTTTAGACGGTTGATCGAGACGGATCTCTCTGCGGACCAAAAAGAACTCCAGCGTCAGGTAGACGAGAACCCCGGTTTGCTTGTGCGGATGCATCCGGATGTGCGCTCGTATGTATTGCCCGACTTGCTTGTCTGAATTTTTGATATGCCTGATACCTATACACAGCCGGCGGCGCCGATCAGCGATTACGCGATAATTGTAAACGCCGATGACAACGTCGCGGTCGTTAAACACGACACGAAGGACGGTTTGGTTCTCACGCTGCCGACCGGGGCGAGCGTCGTGGTGGAAAGAGCTGTTCCTCCCGGTCATCGTTTTGCGATATGCGAGATAAAGGCGGGGGAATTCGTACGGCAGTACGGCCAGCCGATCGGCACAAGCAAGGGCATAACGAGAGGAGAATGGATAACCCACGAGAACATGTCGGACGAGGTCCCGGTGGTGCGCGATCTGCCAGACGATCTGCATAATCCGGCACCTGATTATTTTCCTGCCGAAGATGTTGACACTTTCATGGGTTTCCGTCGTCCTGACGGGCGGGTCGGCACGCGAAATTTCGTTCTTATCGTACCCACATCGATGTGCGCGAGCCATGAGGCGACTCAGATCTCGATGATCGCCGAGTTTGTTCACTACAGCCGCGAAAAGTTTCCAAACGTGGATGGCGTTGTAGCCATTCCGCACAACAAAGGCTGCGGCTGCCAGGACGGCTCGAATCTCGACGTGATGATGCGCACGCTGGCCAACTATGCCGATCATCCTAATGTCGGCGGCGTCATCCTGATCGACCTTGGTTGCGAAAAGACCAATCTCACCTTTGTCGAAAAGTATTTGACCAATCGTGACAGGCCGATACAAAAGCCCATTTTCAAGATCGGCATCCAGGACGTTGGGGGCACGCAATCGGCGATCGAGATCGGACTGAAAGAGGTCGAGCGAATGCTGCCCGAGGTGAACCGATGCGTGCGAGAGCCATTTCCGGTAAGCGAGTTGGTACTTGGTGTAAAGTGCGGCAGCTCGGACGGTTTCTCGGGCATCTCGGCAAATCCGTCGCTCGGATACTGCTCCGATCTGCTCGTCAAAAGCGGCGGCACTGTCCTGCTTACGGAAGTGCCGGAATTTTGTGGGGCCGAACATATTCTGGCGAATCGAGCAAAAGATTCCGCGACGGGGCGAAAGATCTACGCAATGGTGGACTGGTACAAGGAATATGCCTCTAAATTCGGCGGTGTCCTCGGGCAGAATCCGAGCACGGGCAACAAGGCCGGCGGCCTGCTCAACATCACCATCAAGTCCCTGGGTGCTATCGTAAAAGCCGGAACCACGCGCATCGAGGACTGTATCGAATACGCCGAAACGCCTCGAGTTCGCGGGATCAATCTAATGCAAGGCCCGGGCTATGACCAGGAATCCACGCCAGGACTCGTGGCCGCCGGGGCGACCGTCGTCGTCT
>DATLNN010000409.1:0-3465 GCA_035536695.1 Pyrinomonadaceae bacterium
CCAAAGCGTGCCGAGTTGCTGTTCAGGCTCGGCGAGATCCTCCGCGACAACAAGGACGAGTTCACGCGCCAGATGACCCGCGAGATGGGCAAGGTGTTAAAGGAAGCGGGCGGCGATGTTCAGGAGGCGATCGACTGCACATATTACACGGCGGGCGAGGGCCGGCGACTGCACGGCTTCACGACGCCCGCAGAAATGCCGGACAAATTTGCCATGTGCGTCCGTCAACCAGTTGGCATTTGCGGGCTCATAACACCCTTTAATTTTCCGATGGCGATACCGTCGTGGAAGCTGATCCCCGCACTCGTCTGCGGAAATACCGTTGTCATTAAGTCCGGCGAGGACGTGCCGCTCTCGACCATCAACCTCGTCAGATCGTGCGAAGAGGCCGGAATTCCGCCGGGCGTCGTTAACGTCGTGAACGGTTTTGGCGAGCCGGGCGCCTCGCTCGTCGCTCACAAGGACGTTAGGTTGATCTCATTCACCGGCTCGACTGCAACCGGCAGGCTGATTGCCGAGTCATGTGCCCGCGACAACAAGATCGTCAGCCTAGAGATGGGCGGCAAAAACGCCATCATCATCATGGATGATGCCGATGTAGACAACGCTGTCGAGGGGTCGCTGTGGGGTGCGTTTGGAACAAGTGGCCAGCGATGCACGGCATCTTCGCGATTGATCGTCCAGAAGAAGATCTACAAGAAGTTTTGTGACAAGCTGGTCGAGCGGGTAACACAGCTGCGTGTCGGCCATGGCCTGGATGCAAAAACCGATGTCGGACCGGTCATAAACGAGCAGGCGATGGACAAGATACTTGGTTACATCCAGATCGGAAAGATCCACGACAAAGCAACCCTGGCGTGCGGAGGTAACAGACTGACAAAGGGCGAATACAAAAACGGCTTTTTCATTGAACCGACCGTTTTTACGGACGTCAGGCCGGGCATGCGCATCGAACAGGAGGAGATCTTCGGACCCGTAACAAGCGTAGTGCCGTTCTCGACACTCGACGAAGCGATCGACATAGCAAACGGCGTCGCATACGGCCTCTCGTCTGCCATCTACACTCAGAATGTGAACCTTGCCTTTCGCGCGATGCAGGAGCTTTATACCGGCATCTGTTATGTAAACTCCGCCACTATTGGTGCCGAGGTCCACCTGCCTTTTGGGGGGACCAAAAACACCGGAAACGGCCACCGAGAGGCCGGCACTCAGGTGCTCGATATTTTCAGCGAGTGGAAATCTCTGTATATTGACTACTCGGGTAAGCTTCAAAGGGCCCAGATCGACCTTGTCGATATCTAGGTTCTGGAGCGCCGCCTTTAGGCGGCATGCCGGGCCGCCGAAAGGCGGGGCTCAGGACGTAAGAAATTCGGTCTGCGACTGGATCGCGCGTTTCGCCTCGGGGAGGATATTGAGCATCATGAAATCGTGGAATACGTTTGGAACCTCTTCGTATCTTACGTCTACGCCCGCATCGCGGCATTTTTCTACAAACTTTCGGCAATCAGCCAGCAACAGGTCAGCCGTGCCCATCTGGACGAGCATGGGCGGAAGGCCCGCGAGGTCGCCGAATATAGGCGAGATCCGCGGGTCCGTCGGATCGGCAGCCCCGATATAAGATCGGGCCGCGTTCCACAGACGTTCAACCGTCATCATGACGTCCTCGTGTTTGTTCTCCTCGATCGCGGGGTTTGTGAGTGTGACATCCATCCAGGGTGACATTAAGATCAGTTTTTTCGGCAGGCGGTGGTTCATCCGGCGCAGTTCGAACGTCGCAGAGACTGCCATGCCGGCACCCGAGCTGTCGCCGAGAAAGAACCAGTTTTCGGGCAGGTCGATCGTCGAAGTGATCTCGACCACTTCGGCAAGGCCCTGGGGAAAGGGATGCTGTGGCGCGAAACCATAATCGATCATCAGCCCGGCCATTCCCGTTTTCTTCGAGATGTGCGCAAGATACTGCCAGTGCTCCTTGACCGGGCCGAAATAGAACGCCCCGCCGTGCAGGTAAACAAGCACGCCGCGATCCGAATTCTGCCTATCGATCCAGAAACCTCGGATCCGGTCGTGATCGAGGGGAACCGAGCGTTTTGAAATACCTCGAGGCGGATCCGGAACGTTAAATTCGCGCTGCGTCTTCAGCGGATCGAACGGGCCTTCGTCGCGGAATACAAGGCGAACGTAGAGCTTTGCAATGCGGTTCTGTAGGCTCACAAATGGTTAACTTGATTTTGCCTTATCAAATCTAAGCTCCGCTTCAGCGGCGATGAAACCGAAGCTCGCCCATTGATCACCGGCCGTAATGCGTCGAAATATCTCGGCCGCTTTCGCCTTGTCGCCGTTGTATAGATACCAATTGCCCAGACCATATCCGAGCGATGCGCTGCCGAGGGTCTTCGCTTCGCCTCCTATCTCTTTGAGCAATTCGTCCGCGACGGTCTTGCCGCGATAAAGCTCTATCAACTTCAGATAGTCCGTATTCTCGATGATCTCGACCTGACCTGTGAACGGTTCAAGTATCTTCCGGGCCGCGGCTTCCCTTCCAAGCCGTCGGAGCGTCATGTAGTGCCAATGGGCTGTCGCCACCCGCATGTCGTTATTCGTCGAGACTTTGTCTGCTTCCACGTAGGCTCTAAGGGCATTTTTGAAGTCGCTCTTCAGGTAATATGCCAGCCCGAGGTGGTACCAGATATTAGATTGCAGGGTACTGGTTGGAATGTTTTTAGCATTCGGCAGGCCGTCTGGCTCGATCTCGTCCGGCTTGCCCCGGATCAGCTTCGCCGCCTCTTCAAAATCCCTGATCGCATCGTCGAAACAGCGGATGGTAATGTAGCGATGTCCACGATGGCGATACATCCGCGCGTCCGTCGGATGCTTTTTGATGCCGCCCGTGAAGATCTTGATCGCATTCTTGTACTCGCCAAGATAAGCCGTCCGGCGCCCGAGCCATATTATCGCATCGGCGTCGTTTGGTGTGTTTTCGGCCTGCTTTCGCGCCTCGGCTAACTTAGATTCATACGTCTGTCTGGCCTCTGCCGAAAGCGACGGCATCACGACCTTTGCTCCATCCGCACAATGGTGGGCGACCACGTTCGAAGCCAAGGAAAGCCCCGCCGCTGCTGCCATGATCAGAATTTTCATACGCCGATATTACATCAAAACCGAAAATTTGACACCGGCCACGATTTTGCTCAAGATGGTGCAATGCTAAACACAATTAACTACTCCCTTCCCGACGATCTCGGAAAGTCGGTCGCAGCCAAAACTCAGGGATGGAACGCAGATGACATGGTTGCCCGTATCTGGGCAAAAGACGCCTCGGTCTGGAGCGGTGACGACGAAGCCCAGTGGCTTGCGTGGCTCGACATTGCCGGCGAGCAGCTGGCAGATGTTGGCAAATACACAGACTTTTATACAGATATAACACATGCAGGTTTTACGGATATCGCGCTTTTGGGCATGGGCGGA
>DATLNN010000410.1:0-6687 GCA_035536695.1 Pyrinomonadaceae bacterium
AAGGGATCACCGTGCCCTGACTCTTCGGTACCGATTTATCCCGCCGCCATTCATGGCTGATCGTTAATTCCTGGCCGCCGTTTAGCTGCAGCAGGTCGCACCGGTCGGCGTGCAGCATCTGACCGATCTCTGTAACAACAACGTTTAGAAATCGGGTCAGGTCTATATCGGTAGGCAGATCGCGGGCAAGACGGTCGATGATAGCCTCACGAGCATCGATCATGCTCATTCGACGTTCGTTCGATAGGGAGGCTGACTCGTAGCTGCTATTCATCTGGCTGCCAAAAACTGCATCCTAAAATGTGTCGTTTTGGGCACACAATGTCAAGTTGATACACTTAGCCCCACAGCAAAACGAGGATTCACGAAGACGGAGAAACAAAGTTCGCCAAAACGCATTTGTCGGTTATGGACGTTTCTCTGTCACCCTGCGTGGCCGATCGGCAGGTTTATCAGGCTTCTTTTCCGGGGTGGGTTCTTTTTTCGGTCTTGTCGCATCAGGGGGCGGCGGCGGAGGCACGGTGTTTGACGCCGTGTTCGACGCGGTGTTTGTGTTTGATCTATTTGCTTTGGGAGGAACGGCCTGATTTGTGTTGGTGTTACGATTTGCGAGGGCATAATCGATTCGCTGCCGGCCGGCCTTTGCATCCTCAAGCAGCTCGGCGGCGCGAGCGTTGGCACTGTCAAGCTCGATCGCTTTCTTGAGCGGGCCGATCGCGGCCGCGTATTGTGCAAGCCGAATGAGTATCGCACCGAGCTCCGTCTGATACTCGGTGTCATCCGGCTTTATCTCGACGGCCTCTTTAAATGCCTTGGCCGCTTCGTCGTCCTTTAAGAGCTTTATATAGGTGCGGCCCAGGTTGAAATGAGCTTCATGATCATCCTTATTGGCATCGATCCTTCTCTCATAGGCGGCGACCGCTTTCTCAAACGCTTTTTCCGAGGGTGTTTTAGGTGGATCGCCCTTTGAGTTTGAATTGGTCGGCGATTGCGTGACAATCCCTGCCTGTTGATTCTGCAATTGGAGCAGATCATAGGCGATTCCGAGCTGGAAGTACGCATCGGCGAGATCCGGATTCAGGCTGATAGCGTGACGATAGGCCTCGATTGCCTGCTCGGTCTGATTTTCGTCAAACAAGCGATTTCCCTCTGCAAGAGCAACGTCTGCGTCGGTGATCTCACTGATCGGTCTGGGTTCCGTGACCTCGACAGGCGGTGGCGGCGGTTCGTTGGCGGCGGTCTCGCCAGAGCAGCCGATACTGGCCAGCGTTATGACGGTTAGGCCGAAGGCAAGAAATACTCGATCCATATAACTACATCAATACCTCGAACCCTAACCCGGCGGGAACACGAGCTGGCGACCCGCGAGGAGATGGACGTGCAGGTGAAAGACTGTTTGCCCGCCATCGCTGTTCGTGTTGATCACCACGCGGTAGCCCCTTTCGGCGAAGCCCTTGCTGCGAGCTATCTCGGCGGCGGTAAGCAGAAGGTGACCAAGCACTCCGCCCTGGCCGTCAGTGGCCATGTCGAGCGATTCGATGTGAGCACGCGGAACGATGAGAATATGAGTCGGAGCCTGCGGGTCCCGATCATCGAAAGCCACGCAAACATCGTCCTCAAAGACCAGTGTCGCCGGGATGGTCCCGTCCGCAATTTTGCAAAAAATACAGCCGCTCGCGCTCATCGTTCTATACCTCGATTAAAGCATAGTCGGCCACCGTTTGTTAATTCGCCGGCCGTGACGATGGGCCGATCATGCGGCGGCTTCCTCCGGTATCGCCATGATGCCGTCCTTGACCCGCTCGATATCGGCTCCCAAGGAGCGCAGTTTGCGAACGATCGTCTCGTACCCGCGATCGATATGATAAACCCGGTCTATTCGCGTTTCGCCGGCCGCACAGAGCCCGGCAAGGACGAGCGAGGCCGACGCCCGGAGATCAGAGGCGATGATCTGGGCTCCCATCAGTTTCCTTGGGCCACGTACGACCGCTACGTTGCCCGAAATGGAAATGTCGGCGCCCATCCGGATAAGCTCGGATGCATGCATAAAGCGGTTTTCAAAGATCGTTTCGGTGATCTTCGCCTCGCCGTCGGCCTGTGTCATCAGGGCCATGTACTGGGCTTGCATATCGGTCGGGAATCTCGGATGTGGTTCTGTCGTAACGTCTTTCGCCGACAGGCCGCCCGGTGAGCGCTTTACCAAAAGGGTGTTGGGATTCAGCTCTTCTATCTCGACACCGGCTTCACGAAGTCTGTCGATGACGGCGGTCAGGTGGTCCGGGCGGCAGTTCTTGACCTCAAGCTCGCCTTCCGTGATCGCCGCTGCGACGATAAAGGTCCCCGTTTCGATGCGATCGGGAATGATAGTATGTTCAGCGCCGCCCAGAGACTCGACGCCATCGATCTCTATGACAGATGTGCCGGCACCCTTGATCCGTGCGCCCATTTTATTCAAAAGGTCGGCCAGATCTTCGATCTCAGGCTCTTCGGCTGCGTTCTTGATGGTGGTTTTACCTTTGGCGAGGACAGCGGCCATCATCACATTTTCAGTGCCTGTGACCGTGATCTTTTCAAAATCTATCGTATTACCAGTAAGACGGCCGTTAGGGGCTCGCGCGACGACATCACCGGATTCGAGCGAAACGGCAGCTCCGAGCTTCTCAAACGCTCGCAGATGCCGGTCGATCGGACGCGTGCCGATAGCACAACCCCCCGGGAGGCTTACCTTCGCCTGCCCAAAACGGCCGAGCAGCGGTCCGAGTGCGAGCACGCTGGCACGCATAGTCTTGACGAGCTGATATGGTGCCTCAAAAACTTCGACATTCGCAGCGGACACCTTATGGGTCCGCAATTCCGGTGTCAAAACGGTCGCACCTAGATCCTCCAGCAACCGCCTCTGGGTGATCAGGTCTTTGACATAAGGAACATTGTGAAGGGTCACCGTCTGCGCTGTGAGCAGCGTCGCGGCGAGACATGGAAGCGCCGAATTCTTGGCGCCGCCGATCTCGATCTTTCCCCTCAGGGGGCGACCGCCCCGTATTAAAAACTTATCCATTTAGACCATTATAATCGATTCCGCCGGGAAAGGATTTTCGGTGCAACGAACCCTATATGCCTACCATCAAAATGGCGGTTTCAGACATGCCGATAGTCGTTTAGTATGATGATTAGTCTGAAATCGCTTTCCCCGGTTGAACACCCTCCTTTCAGCCGGGGATTTTTTCCTGAACGTCGCCGCCAGCCCGCACTTTGGCTAGCAGCTTTTCGATCTGTCTTGTGTGTCGATGCTGATGCATTCCCGCCATAGCGAGCCATTCGCCCGCGGTTAGATCTCCAAAAAATGGATGAGGAAACTTGGGCTCCGAGAAATCGACGCTATCAAGATCACGGCGCAAAGAGTCAAAGACGGCCCGATTGGCTTCGATTCGAGCAAGAGATTCCGCAATATCCACGTCGCCTGTCGGCTGAACCCTGTCGGGCGCCTCTACTTTCAGGCCCGCTATCTCACGAGCTCTACGGCCAAAAGCCTCGGTCACCGAAAAACTACCGTCCGAAACGGCACCGCCAGCCTTAGAGGCCTCGATCAGCTTTGAGCAGATGCGCCCAATGCCAATATCGACGAGTGCCAAGTGCTCCGCGACCTGCTGGATCGACCACTTCTCGCCGTCCGGCAGGGCGGCTGCTTCTTCTTCCGAAACGTCTGACAAGACCTCTGAAAGTCGATCTCTAAATTTCGAATTTGCCGAAAAAATATCCGCAACTGTTTGATAATTCATGGTTTACTGTTGCCGGCAGGTATCCGCTGCGGTGTCAGGATCAACCTGTGCCAGCGCGAAAAACTGCGGACGCTGTCCGCTTCATTGCGCATTCTCTTGAGATAGGCGGTCTGAAGATAAAGCATATCATCGCTGGTCCAAGCGATCTCGACGATCGGGTTGTACGAGACAAGCATCTTTTCATCCGGCAGGGTTGAGAGAGGCTCATCGGGCGTTGCAGCGGTCTCAGGCAAAGCGTTCGAGTTCTGATCTGATGTCTGAAGCGAGCGCTGTTGCTGGCGGTCGTAGGCCTGCGACGAGATGAGCAGCTGGTTCCGAAGCGGTATCGCGGCCTGGGTCGGGCTGGTGCCGACCGCATCGTAGACGCGGACCTGATTTTCAAACGCGGCCGCCACCTTTGTCGAATCGGGCGACCAGACCGGCCGGACAGCCGTCTGGTTATCGTCAAGCCGCCGTTCGCGGCCGTTGCGTTCGATAATTCGTGGACGGCCCTGCGGGGCCATCATCTCGCCCTTGGTCGCCGCCAAGACCTCAAGATACCTCCACTCGCGCGCCGTCGAGGCTAGTGCTACAAGCATCGTGCTGTCCGGCGACCAGGCATAATAAAAATAAATTATGCCTTCGTTCTCGGTGACAGGTTTGATGCTGCTGCCGTCAGCGTTGGCGATATAGATCTGTTCCGTACGAAACGTAAGAATTCCCGTCGGCGCGGCGAGCGTTGGTCCCGGTGCGGGTGTCGGCGAATCCACTGCGACGCCTTCATCCCGCACCGGCGTTGCTTCCGGTGTAGGAGTGGGAAGCGACGGCGGTGGTGTGGGCGTCGGCGATGCGCCCGGAACCTGCAGGGCCCTGATCATGGCCACGAAAGCGAGAGAACCGGAATCCGGCGACCATACTATAGTGTCCGGAAAATGGACCGCCATCGCGTCTGAGGTTAGTTTTCGCTCCGGCCTGCCGTCTGCCGAGTACATATCCAGCCGGTACTCCGCCTGCACGTCGGCTATATGGCGATATACTGCCAAAATCCGCTTCTTGTCGGGTGAGGGAATTGTTCGCTCGAGCAACTCGAAGGGTCGAGTCGCATCAAAATCAGCCTGAACCGCAGCGTCGATCGTCTGGGTTGTGTTGCTTGGCGACCCCGCCGTCGGCGGCGGAACATCCGGTTCGAATCTGTAATTCAAACGTACAGCCGGAACCGTGCTCAGGGCTAGCGGCGCCGATTCCTGAGGTTGAAACAGATCGCTGTTACAACCCCCGTTCATGAGTCCGCTGCCTATCAAAAGAGCAAGGAACAAGGTTGAAATTGGGCGCGAACCCAAACCAAAAGGCATCTCTGAATCATAACGAGCATAAAACCGTAGCGCAAGGATGACCGGGGAAGAGTTATGCCCTCCCGGCGACCCCACTCTACGCGTTGGTACGGCAGATCATTACTGATTCGGCATATCCTTTTTCAGCTGGACGATGAAGGACCGGACGGCGGTTGCTTCGGCGGACGTTGGGAAGATGCGGAGGAACTCTTCATAGGTGGCTATAGCATCGACGTGCTTCTTTTGGCGTTCGTAGACCAGGCCGAGGAGCTGGTAAATGACAATGGTGTCGGGAGCACCGGCGAGCTGTTTAAGCGCGATCTTTAAGTTTTTGGCCGCTTCGACGTAGTTTGCCGTTTCATTTTCGAAATCTCCGGAGCCGCCAAAGCCCTCGGCTTTTTCTTTATATAAAAGGCCAAGGCCCGTGTAAGCCTCGGGTTGAAATCCCCTGCCCTCGGCTATTGAACGCTTGAAGGCGGTGATGGCTCTTGTCTCTTCACCGCTTTCCTTGTGAAGCCGGCCCTCGACCGCCGATGCCTCGGCATGGCCCGGCTTCAGCCGTCGCACCGCCGCCAGGGCCTTTCCGGCTTCTTCGAGATCGCCATCCTCAAGCAGCACCCGCGCGAGGCCTATATAGGCATCTGGATAATTTGGCCGAGCCTTCAGTGCCCGGCGATATGCCGCTGCCGATCGCTCACGGTCCTCGTTGGCGAGCCGCTCGCCTTCCTGATAGGCGAGTTCGGCAGGATCATCTGTCTTCACGAGCGTGACGGCGATCTCGCCTTTAGCGGTTGCTGCCAGCGGCTGACTCTTATCCTTAAACCCGTCAGCCCGCAATCGCAGCGTGTGAGCACCCGGGGCTACGGTCTTTATTTCGAGGACCCCATCTTTATTGGTCCTGCCGTACCTGATGCCATCGATCCAGACGATAGCGCCGGATTCTGAAACGACCTTGATCGTGCGGAAATTCGAATGCTCCGCGGACCGCCCCTTCTGCGAAATGCCCGGTGTAACGCATATGGCACATGCGAGAGCTGCAAGGCATAAGTATTTGATCGAAACAGGCCGCATAAGCTGATTTTATTCTTCGACGGTGAAAATCTGCAATGCGTTGCGTCCGATTTGCCGGCGTTATCCACCAGTAGAGGGGTGCGGGGCTACGTGTTGCCCATACAATGGGGCATCTTCGAAATGTTGTCCCGTGTCCCGTTTGTCCCGCTTGTCCCGTTGTCCCATTTGTCCCAAAGAGGTTGGGACAAAACGGAAACCGTACTAAACATTACTGTTGCTCGATAGCGAACCTTGTCTCTGCCTTGCCCAACTCCTCGTGCAACACCGTCGTGCCACAAAGTGCGGACGATGGTCGTACAAATCCTACCGCTTTTCGACCGGGTGCCTGGGCGGCGTTTGCTAATCTGGCCGACAAAAACAATTTTCTTCAGTTTTCAAAGATCGTGGACTCGCCGGGCGCGAATCCGGATGAACCTAGCTTAGCATGATGTGCGAGAGATTGCAATATGTTGCAACAGTGCAACAAACATAGCCGGGGTTTCAGTCTTGATTTTTCCGTAAGTCATCCTATAATCAAATATTCGTGGCTG
>DATLNN010000411.1:0-5949 GCA_035536695.1 Pyrinomonadaceae bacterium
GGCGATCTTCTCCATGCCGGTGCCGACATACGGCGACTCGGCACGCAATAGCGGAACGGACTGACGCTGCATGTTAGGACCCATCAGCGCGCGGTTGGCGTCGTCGTTCTCCAGGAACGGGATCAGCGAGGCCGCAACCGAAACCAGCTGTTTCGGGCTGACGTCCATGTATTGGGTTTCGGCCCGGTCGGCGGTGATAAATTCGCCCTTTTGCCGGGCGGCGTTGCGCTCGTTGACAAAATTTCCATTTTCATCGAGCTCGATGTTGGCCTGGCCGATGATATACCTGTCCTCTTCCCACGCCGTCAGGTAGAACGGCCAGGGTTCGAATTCGGCCTTCTTACCGCCCTTGACCTTTTTGTTCGCCGCCTCGACGTCGTCGAGCGGGACGTGATCGCGCGGCTTGAATTTCGTATCGCCACCGTTCAGCACCCGCACGTATTCGATCACGCGGCCGTCGTCGACCTTGCGGTACGGCGATTCGATGAACCCGAACTCGTTAATGCGGGCAAAGCACGATAGCGACGAGATCAGGCCGATGTTCGGGCCTTCGGGCGTCTCGATCGGGCAAATGCGGCCATAGTGGGTCGGGTGAACGTCGCGGACCTCAAAACCCGCACGTTCGCGCGACAGGCCGCCCGGGCCTAAGGCCGAAAGTCGGCGCTTATGCGTGATCTCAGACAGAGGGTTCGTCTGGTCCATGAACTGCGATAGCTGTGACGAGCCAAAGAATTCACGGACAGCAGCCGTCACCGGCTTCGCGTTTACCAGGTCGCGCGGCATCGTGGTGAACATGTCCTGTTGAATGGACATCTTCTCCTTGATCGCGCGTTCCATGCGTTCGAGGCCAATTCGGAACTGGTTTTCGAGAAGCTCGCCGACCGCCCGGACGCGGCGGTTGCCCAGATGATCGATATCATCCTGGCCGAAATTCTCGCTATCCCTTTTCATCCGGAGCAGGTAGTTTACGACCTCGACAAAATCGCTCGCTTTGAGCAGCGGATTTGTAATGTCCTCGCGCTCGGGCCGGCCCATCTTGATGTTGAATTTCAAACGACCGACGCGCGACAGATCGAAGCGGCGAGTATCGAAGAACATGCCTTCGAGCAGCCGATAGGCGGTCGGCACGGTCGGCGGATCGCCGGGGCGCATCTTGCGGTAGATCTCAAGCAGGGCATCGACAGGCTTTGAGATCGGGTCCTTTCTGATCGTTGCCGAAATAACGTCCCCGATAACGTCACGCTTAGGGAAAAATACTGAAAAACTTTCGACGCCTTCTTCGACTATCTGTTGGAGCTTGGCCGCTACGATCTCGGTATTTGCCTCGACGATGACCTCGCCGGTCTCGGTGTTTACAACATCTTCGAGAGCATAGGCCGCCTCAAAATCGGCAGCGTTGACGGCGACGCCTGCTCGGCCCATTCGTCTGAGTTCGGCGAGTGCCGATTTCGTAACTTTCTTGCCCTTTCGGGTGACATCTTCTTTCTTGTCTTTAATGTCCTCTTCGGCGCGCATGCCGACCAGATGTGATTCGCCTTCGGCCTTGACCTTCACGAGCAGTTTGCCTTTCTCGATCGCAATCTCGTCGGTCACATAAAAGAGCTTTAAGATATCCGCATTCGAATATTCGGCATTCTTTACAACCTCTTCGAGAATGCTGTCTGAGACCGTCTTCATGTCGATCTGGGGGTTAAGCCACAGGCCCAAAGCCCTCAGGAAGACGGTCGCTGTGATCTTGCGTTTGCCAAGGCGGGCGTGAAGTATGCCCTTCTGATCATATTCAAACTCTACCCATGAGCCGCGGTACGGGATGATCTTCGCCAGGAAATCGTCACGGTCGCCCTTAAAGAAAACGCCGGGCGAACGATGAAGCTGGGAGACGATGACCCGCTCGGTACCGTTGATAATAAAGGTACCGTTGTCGGTCATCAGCGGTATCTCGCCGAAGAATACATCTTCTTCCTTAATATCCCGGATGGTGGAGACGTTCGTATCCGGATCTTTGTCATAAACGGTCAGACGTATCTTTACCTTGAGCGGCACGCTGTACGACATGCCTCGTTCCTGGCATTCCTGCTGATCATGCTTATGCTTGAGCCCGACGGGCTCGCCGCAGTTGTTGCAAAGATTCGGCCGGACGGCGTTAAAGGTCCCGCAATTATTGCAAAGCACCTCCGCCGGGTTGAACGGATCGACCTTTACCTTTGCGGAGCAATTCTTGCAGTTGGATCGCAGATGCTCGAGACCTTCCAGATTGCCGCACTTGCACTGCCAGTTGCCGATCTGATACTCGACATATTCGAGCGTTGCCGTTTCGCGAAAATCCGACACGGGAAAAATTGAGCCGAACACCGACTGCAAACCGATACTATCGCGTTCCTCAGGGATCAGATCCATCTGCAGGAACCGGTTGTACGACTCGCGCTGCACCTCGATCAGATTCGGGATCTGCGCCGATGTATAGATCTTTGAAAAGTCCACGCGCTCCGGTGCGCTGCTTGTCCGTTCTCCAAGTCCGTTCGAGCTGCTTTGTAGAGGATTGTTGATCATATAAGAATTGGCGGCTATAAAAAGGTCTTGATTTTTGACCCGCTTGCTGTTACATTTGCGATAACAAGCTCGCCAGTCAAAATTCTGGGCAAAGACGGCAAATGCGGACTTAGGCAAAGTTTGCCCAGACCGCTTTTAAGCAGTTAATGCCTTGGTTCGATTTTCCGAGCGTGCCAGAAAAAGACACTCACTCTCCACTCAAGCGATAAAATATCGCGTCAAAACAGCCGGAAATATAATAAATAAAGGCACTTCCGATCCGGCCCATTCGGGATTCGCTCTCGTCGCTAAATAAAGCGACAGCGCGAACCATGTAGTTTATCAAAAAAGTGTTGCCCACGCAACCTGAGTTGCGATGGTGAGTCGGGAGTCCAGAGCGTGAGGCCAGACCTCTGACTCTCGACTCCCGACTTACGGTTTATTTAACCTCGACGCTTGCACCTGCTTCCGTCAGCTTGTTCTTGATCTCTTCGGCTTCGCCGGCCGATACACCCTCCTTGAGGGCTTTCGGCGCACTGTCGACCAGGTCCTTGGCTTCTTTGAGGCCAAGACCTGAAACGATCTCACGAACGAGCTTGATAACGGCGATCTTATTGCCGCCAGCCGCGGTAAGAATAACGTCGAACGAATCCTTTTCCTCGGCCGCCGGAGCCGCGTCGCCGCCGCCGGCACCGGCACCAGCCGCCATCATCATCGGTGCCGCCGCGGCCGCCGAAACGCCAAAGACCTCCTCGAGTTCCTTGACCAGTTCGGATGCCTCAAGTAGCGACATGCCTTTCAAAAATTCAATTACGTCTTCCTTTGTTGCTGCCATGATTATTATTTTTCTCCTATTTAGGGTTCTTGTGTATTAGTAAATGGTAAACAGTAAATCGTAAATAGGTTCTTCTATTCACTATTATCGATCCACGATCTACTAGTTTTCGCCGCTAGAACCCAGGGACATGTTGAAGACGGGTTGCATCACCTTCTCTTACACGTCCGCGCGGTGAATGGCCTGACAAACCACCCGCCGCTCGCTTTCCTCGGAATACGGCATTTGATAATTCCAAATCTCAGATTTGAAATTTCAAATCTTGTGTTTTATCGCGAAACATTCGTTCGCGAAAAGATCTTTTCTATTCTGCCTTATCACCCGCTGACTCGGGCGGCGATTCGAGCAATGCTTCCGCCTGATCGTCCGGAGCAGCCGCGGCCCCCTCTTCCAAGGATTCCGTGGCGGCCTCAGGGGTTTCGAGCGGCGGCTCGGCTGATGCTTCGGCGGCCGCATCATCCGGAGCACCCGCGACGGCTTCTTCCTCTATTTCAGTCGTCTGTTCACTGGTGTCCAACTCTGGTGTCGTTTCGACAGTTTCGGATTCGGCGGCTGGTGCCGCTTCGACCGGAGCGGATTCGACCGATTCTGCTGCCGGAGCTTCCTCAACGGCGACAGCTGTCGTTTCGTCGGCTTGCGGCGGTGCCGCCGGAGCTGCCTCGACCGGCTGGCCCGGAGGCGTCCCGGCAGCGCGGCCTTCCTGCTCGCCGATCTGTTTGATGACGACGGCCAGATCACGCGGCACGGCGTTAATGACCGTGACCAATCGCTGCGCACCGCTCAAGAGCACCCACAGCAGCTGCGAGATAAGCTCTTCCTTGGACGGAAGATTGGCGATCGTCGTCAGCTGTTTCAGGTCGACCAGCTTGCCCTCGACCACACCGGTCTTGAAGGTGTAGATGTCGGCGTTGTCCTTCATGAACTTCGAAATTGCCTTTGAGAGGACAACCGGGTCGTTCTGCGTCCAGGCGATGGCGGTCACGCCCTTGAAATGCTCCGTTGCGTCTTCAAACTGTGTCCCCTTGACCGCGATGCGGGCCAGCGTATTCTTTACGACCTGATAGCTCGCGCCGGCGTCACGCAATGAGTTACGGAACTCCTGGTCCTTCGTCACGGTGAGCTTCGAAAAGCTCACGACCATAGCGGAAGTCGACGTGGCAAGCGACTCGGTCAGGGCGGCCAGATCTCTTTGTTTTGTTTCTTTCGTTTTCATGACTGTTTCCTTCGCACAAGCCCGCGCGTAAGCAAGGGCGTAACAACTCAAGTTGGATGTTTCGCCCTTGCTTACGCGCGGGCTTGCGCACTTCTTACACGTACGCCAGCTCATCGAGCAGAACGCCCGGGCTCATGGTCGCGGCCAAATTAATTTTTTTCAGATAACGGCCTTTCGCGGTTGTCGGTTTTGCCTTTATGACGGCGCTGATCAGGACACGGGTGTTTTCCTGCAGCTTGTCAGGGTCGAACGACACTTTGCCGACAGGCGAGTGGATAACGCCCGTCTTATCGACGCGGTACTCGACCTTACCGGCCTTGGTTTCCTCGATGGCCGTTCTCACATCCATCGTAACCGTTCCTGTTTTCGGATTTGGCATCAGGCCTCGAGGACCGAGGATCTTACCCAGCTGGCCGACCTTGCCCATCATGTCAGGGGTCGCAATAAGCGCGTCGAAATCGAGCCAGCCGCCTTTGATCTTGTCGACGATATCGTCGCCGCCGGCCGCATCGGCGCCGGCCTCTTCGGCCTCGCGGATCTTGTCGCCCTGCGCAATCACGACAATGCGTTTCGCGGTGCCGCCGAGTCCGTGTGGCAAAACGATGGTGCCGCGAACAAGCTGGTCCGCCTTCCGCGGGTCAACGCCCAGCCACATCGTCAGTTCAACTGTTTCGTCGAATTTTGCGAAGGCGATCTCTTTGAGCTTTGAGACCGCTTCTTCAAGTGTGTGCTTTTTGCCGGTCTCGATCTTTTCGAGCGCCGCAAGATATTGCTTGCCTCTTTTCATTTTACCTCCAGGTGTTAACGAACGCGTGAGCGTTCTCCCTAAGTTTGAAGAAAGTAATATCGAATATAGAATATCGAATTCATTATTCGATATTGATTATTCGTTATTCCACGGTCAGCCCCATACTGCGAGCCGTTCCCTCGATCGTTTTCATCGCGCCTTCGAGACTCGATGTGTTGAGATCTACCATTTTCTTTTTGGCGATCTCTTCGATCTGGGCCTTTGAGATGGTGCCGATCTTTTCTTTGTTCGGCTTGCCGGAGCCTTTCGCGATGCCTGATGCTTTTCTCAAAAGATCGGCCGCGGGCGGCGTTTTTGTCTCGAATGTAAATGAGCGATCCGCGAAAACCGTTATCACGACCGGAATTTTCATATCCGGGTCGTCGTTTTGCGTTTTGGCGTTGAACGCCTTGCAAAACTCCATGATGTTGACACCGTGCTGGCCCAACGCGGGGCCGATCGGCGGGGCAGGATTCGCCTTGCCCGCCGGGATCTGCAACTTTATGTAACCTGATATCTTCTTTGCCATTGTTAGTAAATCGTGAATCGTGAATCGTGAATCGTAAAATCGGCATCCCTATTTAC
>DATLNN010000412.1:0-5913 GCA_035536695.1 Pyrinomonadaceae bacterium
CGGCGACGTTTTCTGTTCGCGACGGAGCCGGGCCCCGTCACTCAGTTTTCTTGTCAAAAAGGCGCTTTATCCGTTGCACCTGTGACACAGAGTATCAGATAAATTTATTTGTTGCAAGGGCGAAACAAGCTGTTGCATTTAAAAAAAACATGTGGTATGTTTTATCTGTGATAGAAATCGCACATCTGTGATACTCACATTCTGAAAAGAGGAGAAAAAACAATATGGGATTCAAGAATGAAAGTTTGATAAGCACTGCGGAATTAGGTAAGGCGATCAAGAGGCGTCGTGAGGAGCTAAAGCTAAGCCTGCGTGACGTTGGCGATCTAACCTTGGTTTCGGCGTCGACATTGTCGCGAATCGAGAACGGCACGGGCAGGCCTGACGCCGACAACATAGCGCGGCTCACGCAATGGCTCAATATGCCGGTCGACCGGCTGATGACCAAAACCTCGAATAATGATGTTGAACCGGTCATCTACTACCCGCATGAAAAGACGACGGACATTATCGAGGCTCATCTGAGGGCTGACAAAAACCTAACACCGGAGACCGCGAATGCGCTGTCCGAGTTGTTCAGGGTTGCCTATGATCAGTTCAGCAACAAGCCGGTGAAGGGCAAGAAGAAATAGTCTGGAAAGGAAAATTGTGGTGTCGACCCGGGAATAGGACTTTAGATAAAGATGAAACACCTAGTTGATAAGATAACCGAGATCGGGGGTATTTTTGGGTTCGACACCGCGCTCGTCCTGTTTTTTCTCGCACTGGAATACGGACGGGCCGTGCGGATCGCGTCGCTGGACGGTCTTTTAATGGGTACGACAATGGTTATGGTCCTGACATTGCCGTATTTTCTACCGTCGAGATACTCGCAGCCGCATTTTCCTGCATGGTTGGTCGGCCGCGGTTCCGTTGCACTGTTAGGTATAACCCTAGGATACGCGTTCGGACAGAGCCTTGGCGTTGTTGTACCAGAATCGCTCCGGCTGCTTCCTTTAACGCTGCTTATCGTCGCGTCGATGGTCAGTGCTTACGTTCAGTTTTACGGTTTATTCAGACTCCGCTTGGCAAAATAGGCAAAAGGCGCCGGGCGAGAGCGACGAAGATCCGCGCATGTTTCGGGAACATGCGCGGATTTTTTCAATCCGAACAATGCCCGTTGCTTTTTTGGTCATTTCTACGCGGGAACAGGCGTTGCGCGTGTTTCGCCGCAATGCTCTGCCGACAATTCGTGGATAGATCGTACCTGGCGGACCAATTGGATGTATTGTTCTGGCGTCAGCGCCTGAGCTCCGTCGCAAAGGGCCTCTTGCGGACACGGGTGCACTTCGATTATCAGCCCGTCGGCCCCGACGGCGACTCCGGCTCGGGCGAGCGGGGTGACCATGTAATTGTGGCCCGTGCCGTGCGATGGATCGACGATGATCGGTAGATGTGTCATACGGTGGACCGCGGGGATGACTGACAGGTCCATGGTGTTTCTGGCATGGCTCGCAAATGTTCGAATACCTCGCTCACAGAGAACTACATTATAGTTACCCTCGGCCATGATGTATTCGGCGGCGAGCAGCAACTCATCCAGCGTTGCCGATAGTCCGCGCTTTAGCAGCACGGCTTTCCGTGTCTGACCGACATATTTCAGCAGCGAATAATTCTGCATGTTACGGGCCCCGATCTGGATGCAGTCACCATATTTTTCGACCGCGTCGACCCCGTGCTCGTCCATGGCTTCGGTGACGATATTCAGATCGAATTGGTCGCGCACCTCGCCCAGCATTTTCAGTCCGTCAAGCCCCAGTCCCTGGAATGCATAGGGCGAAGTCCGGGGCTTATAAGCACCGCCGCGGAAAAACTGAGCTCCGCTCGCGGCCACTATTTCGGCAGTCGCAAAAACCTGTTCGTGATTCTCGAGCGCGCACGGTCCGGCGATAATGGCCAGCTCCACCCCGCCGATCGTCGATTTTCCGATCCTCACGATCGATTTTTCCGGCCGGAGGTCTTTTGAGATAAGTTTGTAGGGTTTGGTGACGCGGATCGCCTCAGCGACGCCCGGAAGATTCTCAAAATGGGCCGGGTCGATCGACCCACTGTTTCCGGTGACGCCGATCGCTGTGCGATTTTCGCCCGGCAGGGCGTGGCCCCGGAAGCCAAGAGCCGCGATGACCTCGAGCACTCTATCAACATCGGATGCCGCGGCGTCCGCTTTCATTACGATCAGCATAAGTTAATCTCGTTCACCAAATACAAAGTCCTAACTTTAGTTTTCGACGGTCCTTTTTGCAACTTGCCCGTCCGCACCCGATCGCCTCATTAATTGGTTAACAAAGCTGGCCACGCGATCCGCAACGGTCCCTGATGCGATGCCTTTCTCGATCTCATCAACGATCGCTGAGCCAACGACCGCGGCATCGGCATAGCGCCAGACCGCGGAGATCTGTTCGCTGTTTGAGATGCCAAAGCCAACCGCGATCGGCAGACTGGTAAACGGGCGAGTTCGCTGCACAAGGTTTTCGGCTTCCGTACTGGTTGCGGACCGCGCTCCAGTTACTCCGGCCCGCGAGACCGCGTAAATAAACCCGCGAGATCGGCTGCAGATCGTCTCCAAACGCACGTCGGATGTTGTGGGAGCAACCAAGGAGATCAAGTCGATACCATGCATGGACAGAAGGTCGGCTATTGCGGCGGCCTCGTCATCTATTATGTCCGTCAGTAGAAGACCGTCGACGCCGGCGTCACCAGCCGCCCGGGAAAAGTCATCCAGCCCAAAACGCATTATCGGGTTGAAATAGCTAAACACGACCATAGGCACATCGCTACGCTTTCGAAAGCCGGTGGCAAGCTGGAGCACATCGATGAGGGTCGTTCCGCCGCGAAGCGCCCGCTGTGACGACCGTTGGATCGTCGGACCATCCGCCATCGGATCACTAAAAGGAACTCCGAGTTCGATAACGTCGGCGCCAAGTTCCGCGAGCGTTAAGAGCACCGAAAGGGAAGTCTCGCGATCGGGATCGCAGGCTGTCACGAACGGGATGAATCCGCCGCCGCGCGACTTTGCGTCGATCAATTTTTCAGTTATCCGGCTCATTTCTCCTGATTTATGGATTGCTCGAGTACGGTATTCACATCCTTGTCACCCCTGCCCGACAGATTGACGATCAAAATAGTTTCCCGCGAAAGCTCAGGTGCGATCTTCATCGCGTGCGCTATGGCATGGGAGGATTCGAGTGCCGGAATAATGCCCTCGAGTTCAGCGAGGCGCGAAAATGCTGCGAGTGCGTCGTCATCGCCGACGGAGACATATTCGACACGTGCCATATCGTGCAGGTGTGCGTGTTCCGGCCCGATCGATGGGTAATCAAGCCCGGCTGAAACAGAATGTGTCGGCGCGATCTGACCGTTCTCATCCTGCAGCAGATAGCTCTTCGTCCCCTGGAGCACGCCGACGCTGCCGCCCGACATGAATCTCGCGGCGTGCTCTCCAAGCAGATTTCCCTTGCCGCCCGCCTCGACTCCGATCATTCTCACTCCGTCATTGAGAAATGGATGGAACAGGCCGATCGAGTTTGACCCGCCGCCTACACAAGCGATAAGAACATCGGGTGGCCGGCCCTCTTTTTCGGCGATCTGCCCGCGGGCCTCGCGGCCGATAACCGTCTGGAAATCCCGGACCATTAACGGGTAAGGGTGCGGCCCAAGTGCCGAGCCAAGCAGGTAATATGTAGTGTCGACGTTTGTCACCCAGTCGCGAAGCGCCTCGTTTATCGCGTCTTTGAGCGTACATGAACCTGAATCGACGGCACGTACCTCGGCGCCCAGCAGCCGCATTCGAAAAACGTTCAGTTCCTGACGACGCATGTCCTCCGTCCCCATATAGATGACACAGGCGAGGCCGAACAAGGCACAGACTGTCGCGGTGGCTACTCCGTGCTGGCCGGCGCCAGTCTCGGCAATGACGCGTGTCTTGCCCATGCGCCGCGCAAGAAGGATTTGACCAAGACAGTTATTGATCTTGTGGGCCCCTGTATGGTTTAGATCTTCGCGTTTGAGATAGATCTTCGCCCCACCGAGAATCTCCGTCAGCCGTTTTGCAAAATAAAGCGGGGTCGGACGGCCGGAATAGTTGTGCAGCAGATCGTCAAGCTCCGTATGAAACTCCGAATCGTCGCGCACGCGAAGGTAAGCTGCCGTCAACTCATCGAGCGGAGCAACAAGCGTCTCTGGCACAAACCGCCCGCCATATTCGCCCCAATAACCGTGTTCGTTTGGTTCGTAGCTCATTCCGACTTCCTCACCGCCTCAATAAATCGTTTCACCTTTTCGGCGTCCTTCGTACCCGGCGAAGATTCAACGCCACTCGCGACGTCCACCGCAAACGGGCGCACAGTTTCTATTGCGGCTCCGACATTTTCAGGATTCAGTCCTCCCGCGAGATAAACCTTAGAATCCGTGGCAACTATTCTCGCAAATTCCCAGTCCGCGAGTTCGCCGGTGCCGCCGTAAACTCCCGGCGTGTAACCGTCCAGCAGAACTGCTGTAGCTTCAAACTCGTCGATATGATGCTTTGTCAAATCAGGGCTTACGCTAAATGCCTTTATTACATCCAATCGTGACAACGAGTGAATATCCGCTACATATTGAACAGATTCGCTGCCGTGCAGCTGAATAACGTCGATCTTTGAATCAACGGCTACTCGAATTACGGTATCGATCAATCCGTTAACGAAAACCCCGACAGTGGTGATCCCGTCCCCCAGTTTGTCGATAATTTGCCTCGCAGCACCCGGAGAGATATATCTTGGACTCTTCTCATAAAAGTTAAATCCGAGTTGATCTGCTCCATATTCAATGGAAAGCAAAGCGTCTTCGAGATTTGTGATCCCGCAAATCTTGACCTTCGTCATTCGCTCAGCCTCCTCAATGTTTCACTAATGTCCGTACTGCGCATTAGTGTTTCGCCGACCAGGAATCCATCATAGCCGAGTCCGAAAAGCTCTCGAATCTCATCGGGGGTGGTCAAACCGCTTTCTGCAACCATCAGAACATCGCTGGGTCGCTGTTCGATCAAACGTCGCGAAGTGTCGAGCGAAACTTGAAGGGAATGAAGGTCGCGGTTATTTACACCGATGATCTTAGCTCCGATCTCGGCGGCTAATCGCATCTCCGCTAGATCATGAACCTCGACGAGAATGTCGACGCCGAGATCCGCGGCGACCGCGTGGAGATCACGAAGTTCATCCGGTGACAATGCCGCGACGATCAGTAAGATTGCCGACGCACCGCCTGCTGCGGCTTCAACGATTTGATAATCATCGACAATAAAATCCTTTCTGAGAACTGGGATCTCGACCGCTCTGGCAGCCGCAACGAGGTCCGAGATCGATCCACCAAAATGTGTCGGCTCGGTAAGGACAGAGATCGCCGCCGCACCGCCGACGGCGTATGACCGGGCAAACCTCGCAACGTCGATGTCACCTTTGATCACTCCTTTTGACGGCGATGCCCGCTTTATCTCAGCGATGATATTCATTCTATCTCGCTGCGAGATCGCATCTCGAAACCTGTGTCGCCGGGGCCGATCCTGCCCCCGCTGGGCAAGCTTTTTGAGCTTTGCGAAGTAGCCGAGCATACGTGTCTCGGCAACGCGCTTGCGGGCTTCTGAAGTTGCTTGTTCGAGAAAAGTGGTCATTGCCCGGTTGCCCCTCTAATATCATTGAGCTTTCTGGCGGCGGAGCCGCTTCGAATGCACTCTTCGACAGCGGCATAGGCTTCAGGCAGAGTCGGCTCACCTCCGGCAAGATGGAGCGCTGCGGCTGCATTTATCAAAACCAGTCGCTCTGCGTCACGGCCTTTCATTTCGTTGTCCAACACAGCTCGGATGATCTGCGAGCTTTCCTCAGCGGAACATTTCGCCGG
>DATLNN010000413.1:0-6533 GCA_035536695.1 Pyrinomonadaceae bacterium
CGCGCGAAGTCCCGACAAAAGCCTCGCGCAGCACCGTCCAGACCGAGCTATCAACCGGCTCCGCCGCCGGAGTTTCAGGAGTTGCAGACATATGACTAAGTTAATTGGGAGTGGCCCAGCACACTCCGGTGCCAAAAAAACCGCGTCCAGACGCGGTTTGCTTCGAGGACGGGCAATTAATTGCGATGTTGAACTAAAGGACAGGCGGCTTCATAATTTTTTGAACTATAGCACAAGCCGTTTGGCGATTGAAACAGCAAAATGCAAAAAATCACTGGCGAAAGCCCGCACGTAAGTAAGGGCGGTTCTCGGACATCAAGCAGAACGGACACGGGGGAACGCAAGAGCCGGCACGTAAGTCAGGACGGGTACTCGCACATCCTTATTCACCTGCGCATTTCCGCACTTTACGGCTATACTGACGTAGAGGTTTGGCAATATGATCAAATGCATCCGTGGCAGCACGATCTGATAACTGACGCCCCCTGATCTCGAGAAGCTGATCGCACCATGCCACGGCGGCGTGGTGGTCGATATCGGTACGGGCGACGGACGTTTCGTGTCGGTTTCCGCCGCCCAACATCCGTCCACGTTCTATATCGGTATCGACGCGAATGTTAAGCCGCTTGAGAAACCCTCGATCCGCGCAACGCGAAAGCCGGGTAAAGGCGGCTTGCCAAACGCACTCTTCATCCAGGCGGCGGTCGAGGACATGCCGGCCGATCTCGACGGTCTGGCCGGGCAGGTGTTTATCCACTTCCCATGGGGCAGCCTGCTCCGGTCGATCATGTTGGCCGAACCCGCCGTTCTCGCCGCCCTTCGGCGACTGACTGCGCCGGGCGGCGCATTGACCGTCATAACCGGCCTCGACCCGGACCGCGACCGCTCAGAGATCGAACGCTTGGGCATTCCGACACTAACGCCCGAATACCTGAGCGGATCTCTCATCCCGACCTATCGTCACGCGGGTTTTCGCCTGGTCGAACACCGGCAACTCGAACCATCCGAGTGGTCCCGCATCGAGACCTCGTGGGCACGGCGACTGAGCGGCTCGACGGCTCGCCGGGGCGTGTACCTGCGCTTTCAGTTAACGGGTAAGACCCGATCCGACTCGACTTAAGCGATCCGGTAACCCCTTCGTTCAGCCGAAAAAGCCACACGGACGGTAACGTGTGAACGTGTTATCGGTTAGAATATTCGACACGAAAACCTTGTCACCGAAAATATTTGAGACAGAAGCAAATGCCATTGCTATTGCGCAGTAGTTGTCGCAAAGGGGTATTTGATAAGAATTGGGATGCAGATGGCGGATTTGTACGAATTTTGGATGCGAACTTAAATGAACAAGAGGATATATCTAGGCGTCTATATTGCTAGCCTGGCCGTTGGGGTGCTTGGCCTGGGGTTGGTGATCGTCTACCAGGTGACACAGGAGTTCTTGTATCGAGGAATACGTCGTGAATTTCCGAACCTCGAGACGATCGTGGTGGCTCTTGCGGTTATCGCTGGGCTTCAGGTCGTGATCGTTTACACGATCTATTACTTTGTCCTGCTGGCAAAAATGTGGGGCTCGATACAAGACGGGTATGCTCGTACGACGCCGGGCAAGGCGATCGGATTCCTGTTCATTCCCTTCTTCAATATCTACTGGTTATTCAACGTCTGGGGCGGATTTCCGGCCGACTACAACAGCTTTGTTACCCGTTACCAACTGCCGGTTCAGCCGCTCTCATCGACTCTATTCGTAGTATTTCCGATCTTTGTTCTGCTTTCGGGCATCACGTACGGAGTGACTCTTTTTATCAATCTCTTCTTGATCCTGGCCGTTATCTCCAAGGTCTGCAATGCCGTGAACGCCGTGGCCGCACATAAGGGCGTGTCACCAATCCCGCGGTGAAGATATGATATAACTGCCTGGAGTAGGCGGCATGGTATGGATGTAACCAAAAGGCTCCCCGCCTTGATCAGGCGGGGTGGCTACCGCTTCCGCAGACGGGGCTCCAATTGCTAGTAGATCGATCGCGGCGGCTCCCATTTCCAGTACGACAACAACACTTTTCTGCCGCGGATAAGGTCGTCGACGCGAATGAATACGTAAAAATCATTCTGCGGATCAACGACGCGGATCAAATACATACTCCCCTTCTTAGCCTCGCTGAGAGGCATGAATCCATCGCTCCGAACGACATCACCGCTCATCGTAATGCTCGTACTTACCTGCTGATCAAGGGGCTTGTTGCCATTGCCCTCTCGCCTGCGGGCCGTCGGATAGGTCCCGTCCCCATTCTGACCGTGCTTCCCGTCGGCGCCCCACAAGGCTATCGTTATGTGGCGTGTTTCGCCGGGTTGCAGTTTTGGCCAGGGCTCGATGGGCGGGACGGTAAATTTGTCGTTCCAGTCATACTGGCCGATATTGACCATTCGCGTTTGTGTTGTCGGCGCCGCTGGAACATCAAAGATATTCCAATTATCCCCAATTCGATTTCCGAAGCACAGCTTGTGCTGCCCCCTACACCCCCATTCCAACCGGAGCAGGTCGAAACAACTCTTCTTGTGAAAAGCCGCATCATGCCCCATCCGTCCGTCGCCTTTAACCACCCAGGGTGAATGAAGCTCAACCGTCTTTATTGCGGGGTTGCGGACAGGCGACGTTTGGCCAACGATCGACATTCCGGACACTACGAATAAACATCCGGCAAAAATAATCCTAAGCATTTTCCAACACCTCCAAATTCGGATTCAGTCGATTCAGGACCGCCCGGTCAAGGCCTTTTCTTGGTCGATTCAATCATGCCCGCATTATACACAATTCCTCGATTCCCGGATTGCGCATGCCACGACAAACGACATCAATGTACCCCAAAAGCTCCCCGCCTTGATTAGGCGGGGTGGCTGCCGCTTCGGCAGACGGGGCGGTAGATCCTTGGCCCGCGCAACCCAAAGCATCTTTCAAAAAGCCTCGTCACCCGACGGCCCTTTTTTCTTGCGAACCAGAGGGCGTAGTGTGCTACATTTCCGACGTTCGGGGGGAGACCTATGTCAAGACTTGTGCTCGGAACAATTTGTGGACTGATCTTTGGCGTGGTAGTAGTGCTGACGATGCTGCCGATGGAGTTCACCGACAAACGCGACGCGTTACTCGGCGCATTTACCAACCGGGCGAGCCTCGGGTTTATTATTGGGGCGGCAAGGCTGCCGCTGCCCGGATGGGCCAGCGGACTGATCTTCGGCTTCCTCCTCAGCCTGCCGTCCGCGATCATCACAAAGGCCTACATACCCATTATGGTCCTCGGCCTCATCGGCGGCGCCCTCATCGGCTTTATCGTCAACCGCTGGGGCAAGTAATTCCCCGTTCCAACTACTTCCGTGTTACATTGCCCGCTATGCTCGCGCCGAAGCCTTGACGGGCATTTTCCTTGATAGCTCGGCTAAAGAATGCTAACTTTGCCGCAATACAGTCGATCTGGCCTCGAAACCTTAGACTATTACCGAGCGTCTATCTTTATATGTCTGGCGAATTTGTCTTGCGAAGTCCGAATCGGTCGTTAATACTTTTCGTCCTGGTGTCGTTGGCCGTTTTTTTCGATACGACTGCTGCGCAGGCGCCGCAAGGACTAAAGATCGGCGATGCCGCGCCCGATGTGACACTGACAAAGTGCTCAAAGCCCCCGCCGGAACGACCGGCAGCTTAGCCGAGCTAAAGGGCAAAGTAGTTGTCCTGGAATTCTGGGCGACATGGTGTGCGCCGTGCATTCCCGGGCTCGACCACCTTTCGCGGATCGCCGCGAAATACAACCACAAGCCGGTTCAATTCATATATATCACCGACGAGGATGAGCAGAGAGCTTCATGGTTTCTGCAGAAAAGATCCCCAACCGGATGGATCGGGCTGGGCGAAAAACGTCAAACGATCGAAGCGTACCGGTTCGTCCGACTTCTCCACACGGTCATCATCGACCCGGATGGAAAGATAGCCGCACTTACCTTGCCGAAGCATGTCACCGAGACGGCCCTCGACGACCTACTGGCGGGCAAGAAGATCTCACTCCCTCCGAAACAAGGGAAAGCCGAAGATCTGGAATGGGACAAAGCTCTCGTCAAGGAACATACCCTGTTTCAGATCATTATCCAGTCCTCAAATGCCTACACCGGCGGAATGTACAAGCCGCGGCCCGGGCATCTTACATTCGACGGCGTACCTCTGCAGACACTGCTTCAGACAGCTTTCCAAACTTTCGAAGTCGCAAAATGAGCAGAAGTATCGCGCTTCGGTCATGGTGCCCAGGGAGAAAGAGAGTCAGCTCTACCCAAGCTTTCAAAGAACCGGAATAAGCGCTTTGGAGAATGCGGATCAGGTTCTATCGAGCGTTCTTCAACTTGAATGGACGCGCATGCCGATCTGTGCCAGCTCTGCATCTGAAGCTCCCGCATGATATTGTCGGGCCAGTTCATCAGCGTCAAACTCGCAGCCGAACGGCGGATGGCCGATCTCGTTCATCTTTTCGCTGCGGATGAATTCGTCGCATTCCGCCTTTGAAAAATTGTCGACGCTGAGCTCAACTTCGTTTCCGTCAGGATCGCGATAGTAGAGGGAGGTGGTGAATTTATGATTGAGGGGCAGGAATGGCGTAATGCCATCGGCGTTGAGCCGTTCATATGTTGCGACGAGATCTCCGAAGCTCGCGACGCCATAACCTATATGGTCGATGCCGGCAGCCATCGGTACGCGGTCAACTGTGTCGGGGTCCTCGAAAATAACGATGCGGTGATGCTCATCGTCAAAGGTCATAAAGGCCAGGAGTCGTTCTCGTGCTGGACGCGTGCGTTAAAAACGGCCTTGTACCATTCGACCATCTCTCTGTACTTCTTAGCACGCAGGCCATAGTGCGATATGTAGGCGGGCATAACAGCGTTCTCCTTGCGGCGATGATTATACACATTTTCACCTATCCAAGTGTCCTTGACATTCATTAGAATTCGAATCATTCTAAATTGGAATGAATAGGAGCAGCGATGGATGAATCTGGAAGTTTAGGTTTAACCAAACAACGCCAGGCGGTTCTACAGGTGATCCAGGAGTCAGAGCACCACATGACGGCGAACGAGGTATTCGATGACGCGCGCCGGATACTCGCCGGCATCTCGTTTGCGACCGTTTATAATTCGCTAAAGTACTTGAAGAATGAGGGCTTGATAGGCGAGGTCAGGTTCGGCGCGGGCTCGACGCGGTACGATAGGAAACTGACGAGGCACGATCATGCTATCTGCAATAAATGCGGTGCACTGGTCGATCTGGAACTTGATATTCCGAAGGGTCTTCTCGAAGAGGCCGCGAAACGCTCTGATTTTGAAGCGGGATCGATCGAACTCACCTTGCGGGGATTGTGCCCTAAGTGTAAGAGCCACGTGTGACAGGGTTCGAAGAAGGTTCAACGGCGAACGCTGTGGAAATTTAGAAAACTAAAGAG
This sequence comes from Pyrinomonadaceae bacterium, assembly GCA_035536695.1. Taxonomy (GTDB): domain Bacteria; phylum Acidobacteriota; class Blastocatellia; order Pyrinomonadales; family Pyrinomonadaceae; genus OLB17. The sequence goes on from DATLNN010000413.1 coordinate 5,469, forward strand.
AGGAACTGATGACAATGGGAGAAAACGGAAATAGTAATGGTGGAGGCAAGTGCCCTTTCACCAGCGGAGCGGTGCGGTTTACGACGGAGAGCACGCGCTCGAACCGCGATTGGTGGCCGAAAGGATTGAATCTTAACATCCTCCGGCAGCACTCCGAGAAGTCGGACCCAATGGGAGAAGGATTTGATTATGCAAAGGAGTTCATGACGCTGGACTACGACGCGCTCAAGAAGGATCTCGCGGACCTGATGACGGACTCGCAAGACTGGTGGCCGGCGGACTTCGGCCACTATGGCGGCCTGTTTGTACGAATGACGTGGCACGCGGCGGGCACCTATCGCATCGCGGACGGGCGTGGCGGCGGCGGGCGCGGCCAGCAAAGGTTCGCTCCGCTCAATAGCTGGCCGGACAATGTCAGCTTAGACAAAGCGCGAAGACTCTTGTGGCCGATCAAGCAAAAGTATGGCCGAAAGGTCTCGTGGGCGGACCTCATCATTCTCACGGGGAACGTAGCCATGGAAACGATGGGCTTCAAAACGTTTGGATTTGGCGGCGGCCGGGCAGACGTTTGGGAAGCGGACCAGGACGTTTATTGGGGTGCGGAGACGACGTGGCTAGGAGGCGATATCCGTTATTCGGACGGTTCGGAGGGTGCCGACAAGCAGACGGGCACACTCGTCTCCGACGACGACGCTGACGGATATATTCACAGAGATCGTACCCTCGAAAATCCGCTTGGTGCAACGCAGATGGGACTCATTTACGTGAATCCCGAAGGGCCGGACGGTAATCCTGATCCGCTGCTCGCGGCCGCTGACATCAAGGAAACCTTTGGCCGCATGGCCATGAACCTTGAGGAGACGGTCGCTCTTATTGCGGGCGGGCATTCGTTTGGTAAGACACATGGTGCCGCCGAATCCACGCACGTGGGGGTCGAACCCGAGGGGGCGGACATCGCCTCGCAGGGCTTTGGCTGGCACAACTCTTACGGCACCGGTAAGGGGCCCGATACCATCACAAGCGGCCTCGAGGTCACATGGACCGCCTCGCCGACGAAGTGGAGCA
>DATLNN010000414.1:0-4868 GCA_035536695.1 Pyrinomonadaceae bacterium
CCCCACAGAACGGCTGCGATGATAACCATCAGGCCGTGGCGATGGGCATTCTTCGTCCAGCCCGAAGTTGCGCTCGCCGTCAATGCTCCGACCGCAATGGCTGCCGGGAAGAACCCGACGTAACCTTCGCCGTAAACTGCCGCAAGTGCCGGGTAAAGCGCCTGGGGGAAGGCGAAGAACATAGCCGCGATGTCGATGAAATAAGTTCCGACAAGCTCTTGCCGGCTGAACGCGTATTTCCAAGCTTTCTTTATCGCAGCCAGACTTGGCCGTTCGGCATTTTCCGGCGGCGGCACGAATCTCAGCATGAAAACAGCGATCAATGAAGCAAGAAAAGTGACGAGATCGATCGAATACGCAACGGACGCGCTGAGTTGCGTGGCGATCACCCCAGCGACAGCAGGACCGACGATCATCCCGACGCTAAACCGGATCGAATTCAACGCCATGACCGCCGACATCATTTCCGGCGGTATGACCTTCTGAATGAACGATTCAAATGCCGGCCTCTGCAGGGCCGCCAGGCCTGCGTGCAAGGCAACCGCAACGAACAAGACCCAGATCCGGGGACTAGGCAATAACGAATTGGCCAGCAATATCGCGGTTACCATGGTCTGCCCGATCTCGGTCAGACGCAGTATCTTGCGCTTATCCAGAAAGTCTGCCAACGCGCCGCCGACAAACGCGAGCACGACCATCGGCACGAACTCGGCCAGATATATATACCCGACCATCGCCGACGAACCCGTCAACTGGTACATCTGCCACGGCACGACGATAAACGTCATCATCGAGCCGAAAAAGGACACAAGCTGTCCCGTAAACAGCAAACGATAATCGCGTGATGTCTTTAGAGGGGATAAATCAAGGAGCATTGTCCAAACGGGTTGGATTATTGGAGTCTCTCGATATGGTCGAGCCAAGAACGTGGATTGTACCAGTTCGACAAAACCGTTGCCTCCGCGCGAATGAAAACGTCGACGGACGTCGCATCACGATCTTCACTCAGGACAGTTTTGTTCCTTCGGTCTTGTTTGGCTATTATGTTCATCATCGAGCGCATGGAAATCTTAACCAACTCTACAGATTTGACAATCCTATTCTCTAGGTACCGGATACACATTTTTATTCTAGCTGTAACAGTAGCGTTCGTCCTTTTTTCCTACGATATTACGAACAACCCACCCGGTTTTTACCTGGACGAGTCCCTACTCTCGTATAATGCGTATTTGCTTGCAACGACTGGCCACGGCGAGTTCGGACCGATGTTCCCACTATATTTTCCCGTCCTCCAGATTCCGCCGCCTCATAACTTTCTCGGTTATGCAGATCCTACTCAGGTGTACCTACTGGGCGCCCTCTTTCTTTTTTTTCCGCCGAGTGTATGGCTACCTCGCATGTTGAGCGCTACGGCAGTTTTCGCAGCATGTATCCTTTTGGGTTTTCTCGCCAAGCGCATATCCGGCAACGTCTTTATCGGCGTCCTCGTAGCCATTATTGGCCTCGTTACACCGTGGCTCTTTGAGACAAGCCGCCTTGCATTTGGCGCCGCTCTGTATCCTTTGGTGATTGTGGGGCTATTGTGGGCCCTCTACCGAGTTAGAGAGAAACAAATATGGGCGATTCTCGACATTACGCTGATTGCGATAACCCTTTCACTCGTGACCTATACGTATTCGATTGGCCGACTCCTTGGCCCTCTGCTCGCGCTTGGCCTGGTCGTTTACGCCCGTAACATCGGACACCTAAAGAATATTCTCAAAGCCTGGACCGCGTACGCGCTAACTCTGATACCGCTGGTGGTTTTTCATGTTCAAAATCCGGGTGCACTCGCCGGGAGATTTACCATGACCGTAGGAATCGGCGGTGCCAACAAAAGCTTTCAGGATATTTTTTCCCAGTTTTTTGCAAATTTTATCGCAAACATCAGTCCTCACCGTCTGCTCGTAACCGGCGATCCAAACCTGCGCCATCACATCACAGATACACCTGCTTTCTTTCTCGCGCCGCTCGCCTTTGCAGCGGCCGGTATCGTGCTGGTACTCGTAAAACATCGACGGGACGCCTGGTGGCGGTACGTTATATTTGGGGTAATCGCCTCGCTGATCCCTGCCTCCCTCACCGTTGACCAGTTTCATTCACTGCGTCTAATTGCCGTGCCTGTGTTTTTGCTCGTATTGATGATTCCGCCCTTGAAATGGTTTCTGAGCTTAGAGTCCGGGGAGGGACGCCTCCACCAGCTCGCAACCAGCGGCCGGCGACGGATCGTTCTTGCATCTCTATTGTTTATGACGTTGGTGCAGGCAATATTCTTTCAATCAAGCTATCGCGAGATCGGGCCCAAGCGAGGGTTATGGTTCGACGATGCCTATCCAAAAATCCTCGACGCCGCACTCAGCGATCCGTCGCGGCCCATTTATCTTATCGATGGTGCCTGGGGTCAAGCGTATCTTCATGCCTACTGGTGGGCGCTGACAAAAAAAGTGGATCTTTCAGCCTTCGTCCGGGTACAAGCCGGTCAGCGTCCCCCGGCCGACGCCCTGGTGCTGAGCTCTGAGGACAAATGTACCAACTGTCGTATGATCCTCAAAGAGGGTACGTATCTACTCTATCGCGAAGGCTCCGGTTCGGGGTCAGACCCGGCCAACCCCACAGTCCAGGCCGGGAACGTTTCGGTCGACGCCAGCGCTTTTACGGGCGGCTCAGGCACAGAGCCCGGCCGCTTCCATTTTCCGCATGGCCTGGCGCTTGATGCTGAACAGAATATATATATAGCTGACACGGGCAACGGCCGGATTCAGAAATTTTCGCCAACCGGACGATTTCTCATTTCTTTTTGTCAAGGGATCTGCATAGCGCCAAAGGCGGTAGCCGTCGAGAAAGGGTTCATCTACATTGTCGATGATGTCGCGAACAAGCTGTTGCGTTTGAAAGCGGTGGACCTGACGCCGGCCTCAGAGTGGGAAATTCCCGAACCTCCGCTCAAGGGCCCCGCCGACATTTCTGCGGACGGTGCGGGCAATGTTTATATCGCCGATCAGGGCAACGCACGCATTCTCAAGTTTTCTTCGGACGGGAAGCTTCTTTCCACGTGGGGCAACGTGGGCGAAGGCGATGGTCAATTCCGCCAACTGACTGGAATTTCGGCGCGCGGAAACAGAGTCTTTGCTGCGGATGCTCGGAATGCCCGCGTGCAGGTGTTCGATCAGGACGGCAAATTTCTCTCGTTGTTTTCCATCCCCGAATGGGTGGTGCCTGAGGGGGCATGGCAGTCTCCGGACGTGTCGTTCGATGACAAAACCGGCCGTTTGTACGTTTCCAGTACTAATTCGCATAAAGTGTTTGTCTTCGATGAGAAAGGAAGTAAGCTAGGCGACGTGGCCTTTGCGGAGCTAAGCGGTCCGACTGCTCTGGCCCTCGCCCAAAATGGCAAACTTTATGTTTTAAATACTTTGAGTGGAAAGGTAAGCTCGACCACTCCGCAAACTAAGTAGTCTCCGCCAGGAACTCGCGGCACCTATAGAGACGAGGTTGCTCGCACCGATGAAATTGATACAGAGACAGGGCTCGTGCGATGCCAAATACCGAACTGCGGATCGACGCGAAAAAGTGCTCGACCACATATTCGATTTCTCGCGCTGTGTTGACATGTTCGTGGCGCATCATGACGCTGTAGTCCAGATTGTACTTTCGTCGGAATTCGAGTCCCGTCGTCAACTGATATCCCAGTCGCCATAGAATCGTCCCTTCGCTCGGGATGCCGATATTCAGCCGCCCCCCATCCGACAAGAGAAGCCCGCACCGTGCCACAACGCGCGGCAGATCACAAATATGCTCGAAGGCGGCGATCGAAATTATCCGGTCGTATCGCGCACCTTCCGGAATAGCCTCGATATCATCGTAAAAATTGCGAACTAAAGCTACGTTAGGGGAGGATTTATACAGCATCTCAAATGGCTCTATAACATCATACGGCCGCGAATCAGGCTCGTAAGGTAGGTGATTGAGCGTGCCCGCGCCGATTTCAAGAGTTGAGCGGCCCGCCCTGGCGTCATGAGCGACCTTTCGATGCATCCAGCCTTCAAGGAACTGCGCCGCCCCCGCCGCTTTTGAATCACCTTCGCGATTCTGCTTGTAATGTTCGGCGTAGATCTCCTGATATTCAGACGGAAGAGGCTTTCTGGTCTTCGGAAAGGCGTTAAGAATTTGATCCAATGGTTATTACTCCTGGTTTGTCTTTATAACTCTGGTATCTCGCGACGTATAATTTGGTGAAGCGGCGGTCTCCGAAATGACGTATCGAGGACGGTTCTTAATTTCTTCATAGATCTTTTCAAGATAAATGCCGATGATGCCCAAGCTTATCATCAGAACACTGCCAATTATCAGCAAGAGCAGAATTACCGTGGCAAACCCGCTGATGGACTGTCCGGAAATATGCAAAAGAAGCGTGTAGATTCCAAAGATCAATGAAAATGTAAGGAAACCGATTCCGGCCAAGGTAACTATTTGCAATGGCAGAGCCGAAAACCCGGTTAATCCATCAAGAGCCAGACGAACTCTTTTGGGCAGGGACCAGCCGGACTTTCCACCCTTACGTGCTCCAACATGAAATGGTATTTGCGCTCGGCGAAAACCGAGCCAGGCTATCATGCCGCGAAAAAAGACGTTGCGTTCGTTCATCTGCAAGTATGCGTCGACGCAGCCTCGACTTAGCAGCTTAAAATCTGATGCTCCCCTAATTTCAAAGCCACCAAGCTTACTCCACAGAAAATAGAATAAACCTGCCGAAAGCTTAGAAGACAATGCCTCATCCCCTCGAGTTTCTTTGACAGCTTCGACGATATCGACATCTTGTTCACGAAATA
>DATLNN010000415.1:0-3892 GCA_035536695.1 Pyrinomonadaceae bacterium
CGCAATAACGGCCGCGGCCGCCAGTACAAAAAAGAAAGCCGCCGCCGAAACGATCCCAACGACGCCCCAGTCCAGCAACATGATCATGAGCTTTTCTCCTCGTGTGCTCTCGAGATGGCCTCAATGTCGGCCTCGGTCATCTCAGATGTGCCGTCCGGTAGATTATATTCCTCATCGGCCCAGGCGCCAAAATCGATGAGCTTACACCGCTCGGAGCAAAACGGGCGAAATTCACTATCATAATATTCTATCTGTTTGCCGCATCGCGGGCATTTGACCAGAGGCATAACGCTAGGATACCAAAACGTTTCTGGGATAAAAAAAGTTTTTCAGTCAGCCAGTGGTGTATCGGTTTGAAATTAACGGACACCGATCAGCCATCACGCGCCGCAGATCACGGGTAGTAGACGACGCTTCAGTTACTTTGCGTTCTTTGCGGCTCCGCGTAAGGCCCTCTCGCATTCGTTATGCCTCTCACGCAAAGCGGCAAGAACGTGTGGGAAAACCTTGGATAGCGTTATGAGGCGAACAATCTTTTCTCTCGAAACGTATTTGATTGAGGAGTAGAATACTGTCTTATGAGTGATTACAAAGAAAGATTCGATAGGTGGCAGAAAAAGGCAACCGAGAAATTCGAGGAGATCGACTCACAGCTTGGCTTGAAAGAGAAGATCGAGGGCGGAGCTCGCGTTGTGGCCGAGACGGCCCAGAAGGGCGCCGGGCGGCTCAAGACCGAGGCCGAAAAGACCGACGTTGGCAAACACGCCGTGAAGGTTGCCGAGGGCGTTATCAACACCGCCACCGACACAGCAAAAACGGCTTGGACCGCGAGCGGCCCGGTACGCGATGTCGCGACCGACGCGGGAGCTAAAGCCGGCGGCGTGATGGTCGATGTCGCAGCCAGGGCGGGCGATATTTTCGATGACGCCCGCGAAACGGTTGGTACCAATGCAAAACGTGTGTCAAAGGTAGTCGGTTTCGGGACGGGACTCTCATCGACGCTCGATGCAGCCATGCGATCGGCGAAAAAGGCAGCGGATTGGGTCCAGGAAGATCCGCTAAGGGCGGCGACCACAAGTGCGTCAATGGCGGTCGGCGCCGGATTGGGCATCGTATTTACGGGCATCAGCACGCACTGGCTTTTGAATTCCGCCATCCCGACGTGGTCGGTGAAAAAACTGGCCCAAAATTTTGACGGATATCTAAAACGCCGCGAAGAAATGATCGCAAAAGGCCAGCTCTCCGAGGCCGACGCCGAGCGGATCAGGTTTGAACGCGACATTGCAAAGCGTGTCGGAGCTCCGCTGCTAGGAGCATTCTCGTTCGCCTCGGGCGCGGTGATGATGACCAATGTCCTCAATCCCGGCGCCGTGACCGGATTCCCCATCGGCAACATCATCGGCGGCAACCCGATCCTCGAAGGCGTCTGGTTCTTCGGCAACGGCCTTGTGTGTTTTAAGACCAGCTACGATTTCTTCATGATCGCCCTCGAGGGACAGGAAGATGTCGAGAAAATGGTCAAAGAGATCAAGGGGCTTCTTCCGAATCCAGCGTAACCAAACCCTTTCGATGCCGCCATGTGCCTGCTATCTTTTTGACTTATGACCGCTCAACCGAAAAAAGTGTATTCATTTGGAAGAATACTTCGAACTGGAAAAGAGCACATTAATTTATGCATAGCCTAAGTGTTTGCTTGTTTCTCATCGCCACGCTTCTAAATGAGGCGGTCGAAAACTCCGCGTTCGCGCGCGCCACGCCTCAATGACGGTCGTTGACTCCGACCACGAAGCGCGGATGGGCGCAGCTTTCGAGCAGTCCATCCAGGGGCTGGAGACGTTCGCGGGGACAACGCGTTAGTTAACCTGAATCGGAAAAGGCACAAAGCACAGGATAAAAATTACCAGTGTTAATGCCGCGATGAGCTTGCGGGCGGGGTCGAGAGGGGTTTCGTTCCATGGGCGCGGGTGTTTGATCCGCATCATGATGGCCAGGATTACGGCGATGAGGAAGCCGCTTGGGCTGTTGAAGAAGTACAGGCCCAAAACAGACAGGATCGCCATCACAGCAAACGCTATCCGGCCGGTCCAGTAGTGCACTCTCTCGCCGAGTACCGCGTAGATCGCGTGGCCGCCGTCCAGCTGACCTGACGGTATCAGATTAAGCGCGGTGACGAGCAGGCCGACCCATGCGGCAAAGTAGAAGGCATTTCCCACTCCAAATGTCAGATCGATACCGAAAAGCGGGGCAAGCAGCCGCATAAGCAGCGGGTCCGAAAAAACAAGCATGCTTTGCGAACGTGCGAGCTCGTCCGGTGTCATGGTCTGCATGGTCGCGACGCCTATGACCGCGATCGGGATGAGGGCGATGAATCCGGCTATCGGTCCGGCGACGCCTATGTCAAAAACGGCCCTGCGCGATGGCATCGGGGACAGGATCTTGATAAACGCGCCGAAGGTTCCCGCGGGTCCGATAAGAGGCGGCGTCGGCAGAAAAAACGGCAGCGTGGCGTCAACGCGGTAGATGCGGCACGCGATATAATGGCCCATCTCGTGGCTGATGAGAATGAATAAGAGGGACAGCGAAAAGCTCAGGCCGTATAAAAGCTCGTCCGGCTTGGCGTAGAGGTTTGCCAAAGCTCCGGCGATAAATCCAATGTATCGCTCCGGGATCGTGAAGATAAACCGAACTAATTGATCCAGCGTTTCAGGATCTCGGTCAGGCATCGACAAGTACGGGCCGAATGGAAACATCGAGCCGGCGATCGTCGCCGTGCAAAAAGTGATCACCAGAAGCAGGATGTGCTTGATCCACGTGCGCGCCGTCGGGCGCATTACGGGCCGATCCCGATATAATAGATCTAGCTGGTCTACTTCCTGCATTATCGACTTCAAGTAAAAAAGACCGCACGCCGCTTGTCAGACATGCGATCTGCGATCGATCTTAAAAACCTTCTCTATTGTACTACTAACTGACGGCTTTTGCCGAAAGCTCTTTACCCGGTTTGAATCTTATCGTCTTTCCGGCGGGGATCGGCACCTCTTTGCCTGTTCTCGGATTGCGGCCAACACCGCGTTTTCTCGGTTTGACCACAAAGACGCCAAACCCCCGAAGCTCGATCCGTTTGCCCGCTGCCAGGGCACTTTTCATTGCTTCAAACAAGGAATCGACCACCTGTTCCGCCTTCTGTTTTGGCACACCGGTCTGATCGGCAACCAGATTTACTATGTCCAGTTTGATCATTATTTCCTCCTTCAACGCGGAAGCAAGGGAGAGGGACAAAAACTAAAACGCACCTGCATCATAGTCCTCTAAGTCCGCCGCTGTCAAGATTTTGCGGCAGGCTTAACGCCGGTCCCCGAGAAAACACAATATTGGTCCTGCTTCGCCGTGCCCCGCGAAAATGTTAGAATCGGGGCGTACCTTGTGTTGAGATCATAGTCGGAGCTATATATGCGTTGGAGTGACCTGAGGCAGAGCCAGAACGTCGAGGACCGCCGTGGTATGGGCCGAGGTGTCGCGGTGGGCGGAGGTGGTCTGGGCGTCATGGTTCTAGCGCTCGCGATCTACCTGTGCGGCGGCGACCCAAGCGCACTTCTCCAACAAGGTCCGCCTCCCGAATCGGGTCCGCAAACGACCGCAAACAGGACGCAACCGCCCGACCAGAACCGGCAGTTTGTAGGTGCGATCATGGGCAGCATGGAGGACGCATGGCGCCAGATCCTGCCGCAGCAGTCGCGTGTCCGCTATCAGGACCCAAAACTCGTCCTCTTCACGGGCCAGGTTTCATCCGCCTGCGGCTATGCGAGCGCGGCGACTGGGCCGTTTTATTGTCCCGGCGACCAGAAGCTATATTTGGATTTTCAATTCTTTGACGAGCTCCGTCGAGAGTTTC
>DATLNN010000416.1:0-3774 GCA_035536695.1 Pyrinomonadaceae bacterium
GACGTCGACGAAGAGGCCGCCTGAAGGCGGGGCTCAAAACGAGTTACTTCTTCTTCGGCTCCGGTTTCTTAGCGTCGGGCTTCGCCGCCGGTTTATCGTCCGGTCCGGACGGGCCACTGGCCGGCGGTGCTCCTGGCTGCATTTCGGGCGGCATCTGCATCTGCTGCTTTTGGCGCATTTGCTGGATCTGTTCGTCCGTTACTTCGGGAACGGTGAAATCTTCTGGGACCGAGATACCGTTGCTCGCAACAATGTCAGCGATCAGCTTCTTTTCCTTTTCCGTTTCGAGCTTGGTGCGGACATAGTCCTTGACCGGCGTTTCGCGTGCCATTGGATTTTCCGGGTCCTTAAATCCTGTGGAGATCAGGATGTGGCGCACGTCGTAGGTTTCTTCCGTGCCAGAGCCAGGAGCGGCCCCAGCAGCTTTGTCGTCTTTTGCAGCCGGTTTTGCCTCGAGCTTTCGCTCTAATTTGATAATGTGATAGCCATAGTCGGTCTCGACCAGCTCCGGCGCTACCTGTCCCGGCTCGAGGGCTAACGCGGCGGTCTCAAAGCCCGCGAGCATCCTGCCCTTCGGCACATCTTTGTACAGGCCGCCTTGCGGGGTACCGTCGGCTTGCTTATTTCCAGGGTCCTCGGAAAACTCGTTCGCCAGTGCGGCGAAATCTTCCCCGGCTTTTGCACGGTCCAATATTCCCTGCGCCTTGGCCCGCTTTGTCGCAGGGTCGAGCTCAGGATGAGCGGCTATATAGCTGGCGATCTCCTCGTCGGTGACCTTCATCGTTTCCGCCGTCTTTTCTGCATAGAGACGGGCGAGAAACTGGGCCTGCTGCAACTTGACCTGAAGGTTTGCCTTGTCAATGAATTCTTTTGACAACTCGCCGGATTTGACCTTTTGGTCATACTCCGCCTTGTAGATACGGATCTTGGCAAAAATTTCCCGGGCCTGCTGTTTTTCTTCTTCAGTGACCTCACGGTCCTTCATGTCGGGGCTGGAGGCTTTAAGGATCTCGATCTTAGCGTTAAGAAAGTCGTTGAATTCTTCCTCGCGGGTTCGGGTGTCGCCAGGCGTTCCGAGGCCGATACTCTCCAAAAATCCCTTTTCCGCAGGCGGAGCTGGCTGTTCCCAAAAGGCCTTGACTTGCTCTTCGGTAATGAAGCCAAAAGCAGGCATTGGCCCCTTGTCTTTGTTGATCTCGCGATCGTAATTGACAGCAAGGATCTCGGCTCGGATGCTCTCGAGTTCCTGCTTGTTCGCACCTTCCGATGCGAGGCCTTCTTTCTGAGCCTGGCTCGCAAATGCAAGCAGCTGCTTAAGATTCTCGATCTGGTCCTTCTTCATCTCCGGGTCGTCCTTGAGACGTTTTAGGATCGTTGGATTGGTCTTCGCAACATCTGCCAGCAGCATCTCGATCTCGCCGCGAGAGATCGAGTTGAACGACGCATGTGCCGCCGCGCCGCCCGTTTTGTTTTTCCAGACAACGAGACCCGCGCCGATGGCCAGGATGACGACAACCAGAATTATTCCTTTTGTTAAATTACTCAAAACTCAGTCCTCACTTACAGAAAAGTCTAATAATCGCAAACGGCCATCATAACAGAAGCCCGGACATTCTACTAATAAAAAGTGCTAGTCGGTCGTCTGCACCAGCTCCAGGAGAACGCCGTTCGATGCTGAAGGATGGACGAATGCCACCAGACATCCTTCGGCACCTATACGGGCTTTTTCGTCGATTAGACGCACGCCCCGGGCTTTGAGTTTTCCTAAAGCTGCCTCGATGTCGTCGACCTCGACGGCGATGTGGTGGATACCGCCGCCCCGTTTCTCCAAAAACTTGCTGATCGGCGAATCGTTGCTGGTCGGTTCGAGCAGCTCGATCCGGCTCTCGCCGATCGGTAGCATGGCTACGCGGACCTTTTGGTCCTCAACGACCTCAGTGTGTATGTTTTCCAGACCGAGGGCCTCCGACCAAAATTCGAGCGCTTCGTCGATACCCTTTGTGGCAATTCCGAGATGGTTGATCTTCATCGCTCTTTTTACCAATTGTGGCTTTTGTCCCACCGTGGACAAGTCCGAAATGTGTGGCCACGCTCTAAGTCATGTAAAGACTCGACTTAGCAATGCCTGTCCCAACTGTCCCAACGTTTTTCCGCCGCGAGCTTTTATGGCCGCTGCCCTTGTTCGATCAACACTTCGACAGCCGAATACGGGTCCATTTTCTTTTCTGCGATCGACGCTGCCAGAGTATCGATCCTATCACTCGTGCCGTTTTTGTTGATCAGATCGGATAAAAGCCGCTCCCGTAGAAGCTCCAGCAGCCGCCAACGCGCGATGGCCTGCCGGCGGACCTTGCTGGGCTCACCGGTTGCGTTAAACACGCGATAGGATTCGATGGCGGCGGCGAGGTCTTCGATGCCCTTATTCTCGGTCGCAACTGTCTTCACGATAGGCGGATTCCACATATCGGGCCTGTGGGCGAGCGTGAGCAGGGCCTCGAGCTCCTTTTGGGTACGAAGCACGCCTTCGCGGTCGGCCTTGTTTATAACGAAAACATCGCCGATCTCCATGATCCCGGCCTTTATCGCCTGTATATCGTCACCCATGCCCGGCACCAGAACCACGACCGAAACATCGGCGGTTTTGACGATCTCGACCTCGTCCTGGCCAACACCGACTGTCTCGACAATGATCGTGCCATAACCGGCGGCGTCCAGTATCGCAACTGCATCTACGGTTGCCCGGGCCAAGCCGCCGAGGTTGCCGCGCGTCGCCATCGAACGAATAAAAACATTTTTATCCAGCCCGAGCGTAGCCATCCGGATGCGGTCGCCCAGGATCGCACCTCCGGAGAACGGGCTCGACGGATCGACACAGATGATGCCAACGCGATCGCCCCGGTCGCGGTAATAAAACGCCAATTTATCTACAAGCGATGATTTGCCCGCACCGGGTGAGCCTGTGATGCCTATGATCGTTGCGTTCCCGGTCCTAGCAAAGATGGCCTTCATCAATTCGGCGCCGACGCCGTCACAACTCTCAACTAGCGTGATCGCGCGCGCGACTGAGCGGGTATCGCCCGCTATAACCTTTTCGATCAGCTCCGGATCTTTCATTACTCTTTTGGAACGACGACCTTTAACAGATGAAATCGGTTGTACAAACGGCAGACAACAAGACCTGTTTGCACGACCGCAGGAATTCTCGCATTTTTGGACAAAAAACTAAAAAGGCGAGCCTAAGAGACTCGCCGCACCGTCATGTCCGGGCTTGTTACATCTGCCCTTCATCGGCCGACGGTCCATAGATAGACGGCACAGGTATATCATTGAGCCTCAGATAAACGGAAAGCTGGGCGCGGTGGTGGACGATGTGGTTCATGACGAACGAGCGCATCGTTGCGATCTTGGGCATCGTGAAATAAACCTGCTCGCCGTTTCGCATCGTCCAGTCCTCGAAAAACACCTCGTCAGGAGTGTTACGAAGCACGTCGATCGCCTCGGCGACGTTTTTGTCCAGAAAATCAACCAGGTCCTCTGTGGTCGACGGCTCGTAGGGCTTGTAATCGAATTTGGCAAAATCCAGCTCGGGCTGCTGGAGAGTAACCGGCGTCCAGCTGAACATTTCAGCGATGTGAACGGCCAGCTTGCCGAATTCCATCGACTTTTCGTGCGGTTTCCAAGAGAATTTGTCGGCCGGAACGCGTTCGAGGCATCTACGTGTCGTCGCTGCCTCCTGCTCCATCTCTGCTATCAAAGCGCTGCTGATATTGTTTG
>DATLNN010000417.1:0-8877 GCA_035536695.1 Pyrinomonadaceae bacterium
CCTTTCCGAGCGATATTCTGCCCAGCTGCCACTCGACCCACGCTTTCGTCTCTGAGCCCGGGCCCGGAGATTCTTTGAGCAGGTCGAGAGCTTTCTTCATGTGACGCGTAGCTTTGTCAGTGTTCCCGTAGAGCTCCGCGTGATGCGACAGGCGTGCCTCTATCGCAACTTCGGCCATCAATTGGAAGCCGCCGAGGTCTTCCATTTTTGCGAGAACGGTCCTGGCCTCATCATACTCTCCCAGCTCCAACAATGCGTCAGCGAGCACCTGGTAAGCATACCCTCGATTCGGCTCGAGCTCGGTCAGGCGGCGGGCGTGATCGCGGGCGGCGACAAACTGATGGAGTGAGAATTCCGCGGCGGCGAGCGCCGCAAGTCCTCCGACGTTCTGTTCCGCGGGCAGTATGGCCAGAGAGGCCTGGGCCGTTTTGAGCGCGAGTTCCAGATATGCCGTGTCACCGGTCAGTCGCATCTGCCCGAGGTACTCGCTTGCGAGCCTGTTATGCGCTATATAATCATCGGGATCGTTTTTGATCCGATTCTCGTAGAACAGAATAGACTGATTATTGTGGGCGGGCGCCGGACTTTGAGCGACCGGCTCTGGTGGCGCGCCGGCGGGCAAACCCTTTGTTTCAACGTTGTCATCGCACGCGACAACAAGGAAAACCGATACGACCAGAAGCGAGAGATTAAGAGCTCTAAACATCAAGGCAAATCACTCGATACATGAGACAAAAAAGCGTCTTGACCCACGCGGCCGGTAGCGAAACCCGCCGCGTGGTGAATCAAAACGCATTTCCTAAACCAAACTAATTGCGTGTCCGATCATCAACCGTCGGGTTTTCAAACGGTTGGTGGGGCGGAGCGTAGAATGGGAACGTGTTGGTCAATGGCACCTCGTTGGCATCTACGTTATCGCCCATCGTCAAGGCGCCATTGCTGATAAAGAACAACAGCACGTCGATCGTATCGTCGCCAAGCCGCCTGCCATTTGGGAAACCGGTATAGCCTGGTGTTGTGACACGTTCGCCAAACCCGTTGCTCATATTAGGGGTCGTCGTGTTCAGCCGGAGAATGTCACCGTTAGCAACCGCAACATTGGCCAGAATGCCAATGTTCGCTGGACTTGTCCCCAAAGCCGTCAAGGTAGCCACAATTGAATTGGCAAATCGCCCGGCGGCGTCGTCTTGGGTCGATGCGAAGTTGAACTCATCCTTTCGAGGAAATGGGATCAACGCGGTATTGACGGCCGGTACGGCACAGCGGTCGACCTGGCTATAGTTGTTGCCCCGGCGAGCGCGAAGCGTAACAGCGTTCATTCCGACAACGGCTCCGGCTGGTCCCCTCAGGGCCGAAACCGGCATTTCGAGGGCAATGGTGTGCGTGTTATATCCGGCAAAAGCATCTCGTCTACGATTAAAAACTCCCGGGTTCGGATTGCCGGCAGTGACCGAAGCCACAAATCGGCCGAAAGCCGGGATGTCGAAATAAAACGGATCGTCGGTCATACCGGCAAAAAACGACCACCCGTTGGACGGATTGGTGGTCACCACAAAGGGCGATGGGGTCGCGCTCAGGTTACCGGCTGTCGCCGGGGCGGTAAACCTGTTGCTTTTCTGGCCGATCCCGTTCGGATATATCGTGGCGATCTGACCGACAGTGCGCGACGTTTGCGGTGCAAAGGTTATATCTATGAACCGGTCAGGGATGGCGTCACCGGTGTTTTCGATCTCAAATCTATAGAGGAGCTGCGGCGAGAAAAACCCGTCATTCAGCAGCTGCTGCGGCGGCAAAAATCCGCCCACGGTTATAGATAGATTCACCCGATTATTATCTACCGGGCTCAAGAAAATGAACGAGTCCCCGCAGTCCGCCAGCGGGTCCTCAGTAACGAAAGGCGACTCTTTATGATCCGCCGCCAGCACACGCCCCGACGGGATAACCAAATTCATAAAAGCCATCGTTGCGACCAGAAACGCGGTCCCGGCCCTATTAAAACGGAAGTTTTTCATTTCTAACCCTCCTAGGAATATTGAAAGCTACGATCAGTTAGCGACGATATAGAAAATGCCCAAACCGATCCCCAAGTCAGAAGCGAATTCACTTTGAGTTCGCTTACGTCAGGACGGCGGATTCAACCGCTCACGAAGAATTTCCGTATCTATCCCGATCGCCAACCACAAAAAGAACTGTTATCTCTCTTAAAGTACAACTTACCAGATATTGAAACGGGAATCAATGTTTTTTCACGTCACGAGGCGGTAAACTTATCCAAATTCCGCAGGATGCGCCCTCACGCCGCTTTTTGCTATGGTTATTATTACGTTCTTGCGACGACTCCGGCCTGAGTTTGGAAGATTTTTGACTGCGGATACTCGTTGCCGACGATGACCAGGAACTGATATGAATCGCGTCCAGAGAAAACTATCGGCTACTTTCAAAGAGTTTGTCGACTCCGAGAAATCGAGTGGGATTGTGCTGATAGTCTGTACTGTCGTTTCTCTTATCATCGCAAATTCAGCGTATGGCCCGGGCTACCTGAGGTTTTGGCAAATATATGCCGCCGGTTTGAGCATAGAGCATTGGGTCAACGACGCCCTGATGGCGGTGTTCTTTTTGCTTATTGGCCTTGAACTCGAGCGCGAGCTTTATAACGGCGAACTCTCGAATTTCAAAAACGCTCTCCTTCCGATGTTCGCGGCGTTGGGCGGAGTCGCTCTTCCGGCCCTGATCCACTTGATCTTTAACGCCGGAACACCGACGCAGGCCGGGATCGGAATCCCTATGGCTACCGATATCGCCTTCGCGTTAGGCGCGCTAGCGCTTCTCGGAAACCGCGTTCCGGCGTCTTTGAAAGTTTTTGTCGTAGCCTTCGCGGTCATCGACGACCTGTTTGCGATCGTCATCATTGCCGTTTTCTACACGGCGAAACTTTCCGCGCCGTACCTCGTCGGAGCTTTGGTTGTTTGGACGCTGCTCGTCGTCTGCAATCGCTTTTTCAAGGTAATGTCGCTTATACCATATCTACTTGGCGGGGCGTTGATGTGGTA
Organism: Pyrinomonadaceae bacterium; assembly: GCA_035536695.1. GTDB lineage: Bacteria > Acidobacteriota > Blastocatellia > Pyrinomonadales > Pyrinomonadaceae > OLB17. Next base: position 3,051 of record DATLNN010000417.1, read on the forward strand.
TTTGATGTTGAGATCCGGGGTTCACGCCACGATCGCCGGTGTTTTGCTTGCGTTTTCAATTCCGTTATCCGCTAAGGAAGATGACGGTGAATCCCCTTCGCACAAACTCGAACATATTCTGCACAAACCGGTCGCCTTCATTATTTTGCCGATCTTCGCTTTAGCAAACACCGGCGTTGTCATTGGCTCGGACTGGGCACAGGGTTTAACCACTGCGAATAGCATGGGGATCATTGCCGGATTGGTTTTAGGAAAACCGATAGGGATCCTTCTGCTGAGCTTTATTGTCGTGACGATCGGCCTCTGCCGTCTGCCGCTCGACCTGAATTGGCGTCATGTATTCGGTGCCGGACTTCTCGGCGGGATCGGCTTTACGATGTCGATCTTTATTACAAACCTCGCTTTCACCGGAAACGCCGCGGCGATCAACGCCTCAAAAATGGCGATCCTCTTTGCCTCGCTTACCGCCGCCACCTTAGGCTTCGTTTGGTTAAAGCTTTTCGGCAAGCCGGAAGCAACAGACGAAGATATGGACGCGATGGATTTTCACATGACAGAAGCCTAAGCCCCCGACCTAAGACTTTCTTCGTAGAAGTTCGGTCGAGTGCTCTGTCACGCTCGCGGGTTCGAAGGGAGGATCGTTGAGAAGCTTATTTGTTGGAGTTGTAGCTCCGTCCAGCTCGCCAAGTTGCGGGTTGACGCGTTCGAGATTCAAAAAAAACTTTGGATAATTGAAAAAGAACACAGAAGCGAGCATAAAGAGGATCAACGCACCGGTAGCCGACGCGAACAGCACTTCGGGCCCGAACAGCAGAAGCTTATAGTAAAAGGCTTGTGACAGTATCAGCATCAGAGCGATAACCCCGGCGATCGAAAGCGAGAAAACGCCGAGCCTCTCGGCCCGCCTTTTCCGTTTCAGCAACGCGGCCATTTCGGCTGACGGCTTTTGAGCTGTCAGTTGGGCCACGATAGCGTTAAGCCGCAAACCGCACATCCGGCAATAATGCTGAGACTCATCGTTTTGTGCAGCACAATTTGGGCAGAACATGATCACTCTATTGTACGACAGCCTCAGCAGATCAGTTCGACGGGAATCGGCGGCCTTTTTTTTATTGTTGGGCGGGCGAAATCGATGAACACCTACCGGATGCGCAATTTTATGCGGTTTGCTATTGTTATCTATTGCTTGCCGCCTGAGTATGAAGACCGACAGAATACGAAATTTCTCCATCATCGCGCACATCGACCATGGCAAGTCGACCCTCGCCGACCGGCTGCTGCAGATAACCGGAGCCGTAGCGGAGCGGGATATGGAGGCGCAGCTGCTCGACGATATGGACCTCGAACGCGAGCGGGGCATTACGATCAAGGCACACGCGGTCAGGCTCGACTATAAGGCAAAAGACGGCAAGGACTATATCCTGAACCTTATCGACACGCCGGGACACGTCGATTTTTCATATGAGGTCTCGCGCTCTCTCTCGGCATGTGAGGGCGCCTTGCTGGTGGTCGATGCGTCGCAGGGGGTCGAGGCGCAGACGCTCGCCAACACATATCTTGCCATCGAAAACGATCTCGAGCTGATCCCGGTGCTCAACAAGATCGATCTGCCGTCGGCCGAGCCGGAGCGCATCCGCGAACAGATCGAGAGCATCATTGGCCTCGATGCCAGCCAGGCGTTACTGACCTCGGCAAAAAGCGGCATCGGTATCGAAGAGGTGCTCGAAGCGATCATCGCGAAGGTCCCGCCGCCTAAGGGCGATCTGAACGCCCCGCTAAAGGCACTGATCTTCGATAGCTGGTATGACAGCTACCGGGGTGTCATCGTGCTGTTTCGCGTGATCGACGGGACCCTAAAAAAAGGAACAAAGATCCGCTTCTTTAATACGGGGCGCGAATACCTGGTCGAGACGATCGGCGTCAACCGGCCGCGGCCGACCCCGATCGGCGAGCTCGGCCCGGGCGAGGTGGGATTTCTGACCGCTTCTATAAAGACGGTTGCAGATGTGCAGATCGGCGACACGATCACGGATGCGGCCAGGCCGGTCGCGGAACCGCTGCCGGGTTTTCAGGAAGTAAAGCCTATGGTTTTTGCCGGGCTTTATCCCATCGACTCAGCACAGTACGAAGACCTGCGCGATGCGATGGAAAAGCTGCGGCTCAACGACGCGTCGTTTTTCTTCGAGCCTGAGTCGTCGACGGCACTGGGCTTCGGATTCCGCTGCGGCTTCCTCGGCCTGCTTCACATGGAGATCATCCAGGAGCGTTTAGAGCGCGAATTCGATCTGGAGTTGATCACTACGGCTCCTGGCGTGCGCTATCGCGTTACGACAACCGATGGTGAGGTTGCCGAGATCGATTCGCCGTCGAAGATGCCCGATGTGGGGCGCATAACAAAGATCGAGGAACCGTTCATCGAAGCCACGATCCTGACGAACGACGAATTCCTCGGCGGCATCCTGCCGTTGCTCGATGAGAAACGCGGCCTGCAGAAAAAGTTTGAATATGTAACGACAAACCGCGTCATGCTGGTTTACGAATTGCCGCTGAACGAGATCGTGCTCGATTTTTACGATCGCCTAAAATCGGTCTCGAAGGGCTACGCTTCGCTCGATTACCATCTCTCGGGTTATCAGGTGAGCAAGCTCGTCAAACTCGACATTCTGGTCTCCGGCGAGCCCGTCGACGCTCTGTCGCTCATCCTGCACACCGACACGGCCGCATCTAAAGGCCGCCTGCTGACCGCAAAAATGAAAGAGCTTATTCCGCGCCAGATGTTCGAGGTCGCCATCCAGGCCGCGATCGGCAACAAGGTCATCGCCCGCGAAACCGTCAAAGCCATGGGCAAAAATGTCATCGCCAAATGCTACGGAGGCGACATCTCGCGAAAACGCAAACTGCTGGAAAAACAAAAAGAAGGCAAAAAGCGGATGAAAAAAGTAGGCCGCGTCGAGATACCGCAAGAGGCGTTCTTGGCTGTGTTGAAGGTGAACGAGGGCTAGAGGAATGGACTGGTCCAAATTTGATCCCACGGAATTCGAATACGATTTCGACAATGATGAACTGTCTCGCCACCATATTACGCTTAAGGAAGCAATCGAGTGTTTTTACAACGATTTCGAAATGAAGGCGCAACAAATCGTATCGGGACCGATATCAGTTGATCGGTGAGACATTCGGCGGCAGAAAAATGAAGATAATTTTTCAGTTGAAGCCCGATCGCGTTGTGCGGATAATTGGATGGGATCTATGAGAAGGAAACTGACGGAAAAGGAGAGAGATGCACTGGTCATCGCCCAGGCCGATGATTGTAATGCATGGGAGACTCCTATCTTTGTAAATCGGAAGAAGGCTTATACTCTAGTAGCCGCGGATGGCGGAGCTACTGGTACAAAAGGCGGACTCAACAAACGCTCTTCTACATCGAGGCCATCGCCCTTGAAACGATAAACTCGTTGTCTCCAAATTGACGAGAGTCTGCGAAATATTTCTGGCGGCGCTCGAAAAGATCCCTGCGGTCAAACCTGAGCCTGAAGATCGTCTGGATTAGCTGCGGCACGAAAATGCAGGGTGACGACGACTATTCGGTATCGGAACGGCTATGGGGGATGATCGCCGACAAGCTGGGCTTTTGGGCACCTATCCTGGTCATACGCCGGCCCGAGTCGCTGACAATTATCGACTACAGGCCGACGGGCCTGATGTTTTTGACGGCCCTAGGATTTCTGGCATTCGCTGGTCTCTTTATTTTCCTTCTCTTTAAGGTCGGATCGTACGATTACTTTGGCCTGTGGGTTATCGCCGGGGTTGCGGTCATTTGTTTTGCCCTTTTGTTCTGGGGCACCATCCGCGAGGTCTACTCGTTCGACAAGACGACCGACAGCTACGCGTTTGTGCGCCAGTTCATCCACCGCAAAGACGTGATCGAGGGCTCACTGGGCCAGTTTACTGGTGCCTATGTCCAAACCCAACAGAATGATGACAGCGAGTCGTATTTCGTCGTGCTGCGGCAGGAGGGAATGTTCCTGACGGGCGTCACCGAGCAGACACTTCGCGAGGCCGTGCCGCTGTTCAATTCATTCGATCGCGAGGCACGCATCGCGAATGCGATCACGGAATTTCTTCCTCGTCGGTCCAAAACGGCTTGAAATATAGGAAGCGATGCCTACCGGACCGACCTGACTGCAAACTTAGAGATGCTTGCATTCCTTACGCCCATACGAATAATCAAACGGCCCGACAGACTGACGATACTGGATTATCGTCCGACCTTATACATGTTTCTGGCGATGGTCGGGTTTCTAATATTTTCGGTAAGCTTCCTTTTGTTCTTCCTGGGTATATACGAGGTCGATTCGTTCGGCGTTTGGTCGACCCTTGTCATGTCATTCGTTTGTCTCCTGGTCTCGCTTCGTGGGACGCTACGCGAGGCCTACTATTTCGACAAGGCGACAGACAGCTATGCCTTCGTCAGGCACTTCATTTACCGTAAGGAAGTGATCGAGGGCGCTTCGAGCCAATTTCGCGGCGTACGAGTCCATATGATCGATGAAGAAGGCAGAAACCGGACCGTGCGGTACATTGTAAATCTCTTGCAGGACGGCATGCTATTTGGGTCGTCGCCCGAGCTAACGCTTCGCGAGGTGAATCCGATCCTGAATTTTCATTCGATTGAAACGCGGATAGCTAAGGCGATAGCGTCTTTTCTTGAGATAAAACTCATTGAGACCAGCGACTGAAACTCGCGGACGAGTACACACGCCGATCCGTAGGAGAGTCATTTCATTTAACCCATGTCCTAAAGCCAGGGCTACTCTTCGGCCTTGCGCAAATTTTCGAGAACCGAGAAATCCTCCAGCGTGGTCACATCGCCTGCAACGCTGCCGCTGGTTGCAAGCTCTCGCAGAAGCCGCCGCATGATCTTGCCCGAACGCGTTTTTGGAAGCGCGTCGGTAAAGCGGATGTCATCGGGTTTGGCCAGAGCGCCGATCTCTTTTGCCACGTGAGCTCGGAGTTCGACCTTTAACTCATCATTTCCTTCGCGCCCGCCTTCGAGTGTTACAAAAGCTGAGATCGCCTGGCCTTTTATGTCATCGGGCCTGCCAACGACCGCCGCCTCGGCAACGAAATCGTGAGAAACGAGTGCAGACTCGATCTCGGCAGTGCCTAAACGATGGCCGCTGACGTTTATTACGTCATCGACGCGGCCCATTATCCAGAAATAGCCGTGCTCGTCGCGTCGTGCCCCGTCGCCTGCAAAATAGAACCCCGGAATTTCCGACCAGTAAGCCTGTTTGTATCGTTCATCGTCGCCCCACAGCGTTCGAAGCATTGACGGCCACGGGTGGGTCGCGACCAGATACCCGCCCTCGTTCACACCGACGGATTCCCCGGCTTTTGTCACTACGTCGAGCAAAACACCAGGAATCGGCCGCGTCGCGGTTCCCGGTGTGGTCGGGGTCGCCCCCGGCAGCGGGCTTATCATTATCGCTCCTGTCTCGGTCTGCCACCAGGTGTCGACGATCGGGCACCGGCCTTTCCCGATCGTTTCGTGATACCACATCCATGCCTCCGGATTGATCGGCTCGCCCACCGTGCCGAGGAGGCGTAGCGAGGAGAGATCGTGCTTCAGCGGGTGTTCCTCGCCCCATCGAATAAATGAACGGATCGCCGTCGGCGCAGTATAAAAGATGGTGATCTTGTGCCGCTCGATAATGTCCCAAAATCGATCAAAGTCGGGATGGTTGGGCGCGCCCTCGTACATAAAAACGGTGGCACCATTGGCAAGCGGGCCATAAACGACATAGCTGTGGCCGGTGACCCAGCC
>DATLNN010000418.1:0-20473 GCA_035536695.1 Pyrinomonadaceae bacterium
CGTGATAGCAAGAGACAACTCCTCGGACGTCGTCTGTTGGAAGCCACCGGTTAGGCCGACGTATCCTATTCCGTTCGGGAGCATAAAATAATTTCGAATAGACGGCAAAGGTACGCCGCCGCGAACTATCTCGAAATCAAGTGGCTTGGCACTCTCCACGCGCTCGATCTGGATCTTGACGGGTGTACCGCGCTCGCCGCGAACATTCTTTGACACCTCGGCGCTCGTCCATTCCTTCGCATCCTTGCCGGCGACGGTCAGTATACGGTCACCATAACGCAATCCGGCCTTGTCGGCGGGCGTGTTAGGGATCACTGACTGAACATAGACACCGTCACGATGCTGTAATATCGACACGCCAATCCCATAGAATTGCGACGACTGTTCCTCGTCGAGCTTTCTGAATTCTTCACGGGTAAAAAATGCTGAATGTGGATCGAGCGTCCATAGCATCGCCTGCATCGAGCTGTCAGCGACTTCTTCATGATCGACCGTATCGACATAACCGTCATCGATAACTTTGAGAGCCTCTTTATAGTCCGCCAACAGACGTTCGGCCGTTATCCCGGTCTCGGCCAACGTGCGCGCCGGCATCCGGCCAAACAAGCCGCCGGCGACGGCACCGAGAGCGATAAGGAGAACTGCAAATAAGGTGAACGGGCCCTTCATAGATCGCCGCCAACGCGACGCTTCAATATACCATAGACGCCCCCGCGAACCGGCCGCGTTGCATCAATATGCGATGGGGATAGCTGATTTACTTTTCCATGGCAACAATTTACCATTACATCTTTGCAAAAATGACACCGGACCTGTCGATCGTAATTCCGTCCTACAACGAAAGCGACCGCATCGCGACGCCGCTCCAGATAATTCTTGATCATCTCACGCTAAATTCGGTAAACGCAGAAGTGATCGTCGTCGATGACGGCTCGACCGACGACACGACTGCTGTTGCTCGACAGGCCTTTGGGCTGGCCGACATTCGATGCGAAGTTATACGATACGAAGAGAACCGTGGCAAAGGCTTTGCGGTAAAGACGGGGCTGCTAGCTGCGACGGGCAATATCGCTCTCTTCAGCGACGCCGATCTTTCGACGCCGATACAAGAGATGTCAAAGCTGATCGACCCGATACGCACCGACGAATTTGACGTCACCTTCGGCTCGCGGGCGCTCGATCGCAGCTTGATCGGTACACATCAACCATGGCGGCGCGAACAGGGAGGCCGCGTTATCAACCTGATCATCAAGACGATGTCCGGCCTGCCGTTCTATGACACCCAGTGCGGCTTTAAGGCCTTTAATATGAATAAGTTCAGGCCTTTGCTCGATGTTATGACGATCAACAGGTTCGGTTTCGACGTCGAGTTCCTTTTCGTCGGCAACTACCACGGCCTGCGGCTCGCTGAGATCCCGGTCCGCTGGAACGACGTCGCCGGATCCAAGGTGAGCGCTTTCCGGGACACGCGGCGGATGATCGCCGAATTGAACCAGATCAGGCGCAATGCTAAAAATGGTACATACGAGCTGAAATGACGGCCAAACTCAACGTAAACATCGACCACGTAGCCACGATCCGGGAGGCTCGCAAAACGATCGAGCCGAGTATTATCACGGCCGCCGTCATCTGCGAACAGGCAGGCGCCGACGGGATCACGGTACACCTGCGTGGCGATCGTCGGCATATACAGGATAGGGATATAGAGTTACTCCGTGATGTGGTTACGACATACCTCAATGTCGAGATGGCCGCGACGGAAGAAATGGTAGAGATCGCCCTGAGAACCAAGCCCGACGCTGTCTCACTCGTACCTGAAAATCCAAACGAGATAACTACCGAGGGCGGCCTTGATGTCGTCGGAAATTTCGAAACAGTCAGATCCGCTATCAACAAGCTCGTCGCAGCCGGCATTTTTACGAGCATCTTTCTCGACCCCGATATCGAACAGATCGAGGCTGCCACGGGTGCCGGAGCCCAGCAGGTTGAGATCTGCACCGCCGAATACGCAGAACTAACCCTGAGCGCACGCGCCGCGCATGGCGAAGGTGCGAAGCGTGCCGGCGCCGAGGTCGATCGTATAGCCCGAGCCGCGGCCCACGCCAAATCTCTCGGTCTGATCGTTGCAGCCGGCCACGGTCTGACCTATCGCAATGTCGGAGCTCTCGCGGCAATTCCCGAGATCACGGAATTCAATATCGGCCACAATATTATCTCGCGTGCCGTTTTTGTCGGGTTAAATCAAGCGGTGAGAGAAATGATAGAAGCCTGTCAGAGCGGCAATTGATAGCCGACCACCGAGTTAACTCCCCTCGACCCATTCTCTAGGCACAAATCTTCATCGGCAGATGCAACCTTTTCTCCGACGTACGTTCTCTTAGAAGCTGACTGCATTCACTCGGCAACAGGAGGATTCGGTATGAGGCGTTCGCTCGTCCTTTCGTGGGTACTATTCGCTTTTCACTTTGGCGCTTTCGCTCAGGACAAAGCCGCGGACGGGCCTGAAAAAGAAAAGCAACAACAGACAGACCTGCTCCTATCCCAGGTCGCGGCTGAGATCCCGAACTTGCGTCTCAGCGAGAACCGTTCGATCGTTTACGCCCGTATCGGTTCCATTCTGTGGCTGACCGACCAGAAACAGGCCCGCGCGATGTTTCAAAACGCCGTCGCTGAAATGGTGAACGCTCTCGAGAACGCCGGTACCATTAAAAAAAACAATCCATATCAGCACGAGATTTTGACCGGCCAGGCGACGCGGCCCCAGATCTTGAGCACAATCGCCGCGCGCGATGCGGTATTTGCCCTCGACGCCCTCTACAGGACGAGGCCGCCAATGGTTGCGGAAGCGTTGGCGTACCGTCCCGACACAAACAAGAAGATCAGCAGCCAGGCACAGAACTACGCGAATATCGCCCAGAATGAAATGCAGCTGGAGCAGTCCTTTTTCAAGTTGGCCGCGGAGCAAAACCCGGAGCGCGCAGCCAAGCTCTTAAAAGAGTCGCTCCAGAAAGGCCTTTCGTACGAGACTTTCGCCCTGCTGAGCAAACTGTATGAAAAGGACCCTGCGGCGGCAGATGAGCTGACCGGGCCGATCATCGACAAACTCGTAAAAAACAAATTCATCTCAGCCGGCCAGCCCGATCACCAGTCGCTGAGCACCGCTAACACGTTTCTGAATAACTTTCTGCAGAAGCGTCCGGAAGGCGCAAAGTTCGTCGCGTCCGACCCGGCCTCGATGCGCCTTTTAACCGAGCGGCTTATCGCGTTTTATCTTGAGCCGACGCAGCACTATTACGGCCATTATCTTCCGCAGTTGATACAAGCCGCGGAAAAACTCGTGCCGGGCTCGGTGGCGCGTTTGAAACAGGTGCACGCCGAGAACCAGCGGCGTTTAAACATCGATCCGCAGCAGGAAAGCATCAATAAGCTGCTCAGCGGCGAATCGACGCCCGAAATGCTCATCGGCGAGGCGGCTAAATATCAGATAAATTCGCGTGGGCGAATATACGAGAGCGCGGCGTCCAAACTTGTGCAGCAGGGCCATTATGATCGAGCTCGACAGGTCCTCGAAGATAACTACTCTGACGACGCGCTCGAGAATGCTCTGGCGAATATTAAATCGAACCAGATCAGCCGTTATCAAAACGAAGGCCGGTTCGCCGAGGCCGAACAACTGATCGACCAAATGCCCGAAAGCAGCCGTCTATCGGCGCTCATCAATCTTGCCAACGCAGCCTTTGCTAAGAATAAGGACGAGAATGGCGCTTACGCCGGAGCCCTCCTGGCAAAGGCCCGCGGAGCCCTTCCAGACCGGCCAGAAAATGCAAACGAGATGGGCAATTTACTGCAGGTCGTTTCTGCGTACTCGAGCATCGATCCCGAAGAGGCGTTTCGGACCCTCTCTGGCCTGGTCCCGCAGCTAAACGAGCTCGCTGAAGCCTCGATCGTCGTTCACGGGTTCCAAGGCGGCTCGCACATCAGGCAAGGAGAAATGCAAATGACAAACGGCAATTCGCTCGGGTTCTATATCGACGAGTCGCTATTTGTACGCCTTGCTGAGAAGGACTTCGCCAGGACGACAGCCCTCATCGACGGATTCTCAAGGCGCGAGATCAGGATCCAGATGAAACTCCAGCTCGCCGGCGTCGGTGACAAAGATCTGGCGGCCGGCCGGAGGTTTCGAAACAATTTTGTGATCATGGGTCGCCACTAATACGCGACCATTCAGCAGGTGGCCGTCCTCAAAGCACAGCTTTCAACGCCTGGCCTGTATATGATCTCTTTACGCGGGCGACTTCTTCGGGTGTCCCGGTCGCGACGATCTTGCCGCCGCCCGCGCCGCCTTCCGGCCCTAGGTCGACGACGTAGTCAGCCGACTTTATGACATCAAGATTGTGCTCGATCACGATGACAGTGTTCCCCGTGTCAACGAGGCGTTGCAGCACTTCGAGCAGCTTGTGGACGTCGGCGAAGTGCAGGCCGGTAGTGGGCTCATCAAGGATGTAGATGGTCTTACCGGTGGCGCGTTTTGAGAGCTCTTTAGCGAGTTTTATGCGTTGCGCCTCACCGCCGGACAAGGTCGTGGACGATTGGCCGACCTTGATATAGCCCAGGCCTACGTCGAGCAGGGTTTCGAGCTTTTGCTTGATAGCCGGAATGTTCTCAAGCAGCGGCAGGGCGTCTTCGATCGTCGTATCCAAAAGATCGGCGATCGATAAGCCTTTGAACCTGACGGCGAGCGTTTCGCGGTTGTACCGGTGGCCCCGGCAGACGTCGCACGTAACATAGACGTCCGGGAGAAAATTCATCTCGATCCGTTTCATGCCGCCGCCCTCGCACGCCTCGCACCGGCCGCCTTTGACATTGAATGAAAAACGCCCGGCCTTATAGCCGCGTGTCCGCGATTCCGGGAGCATCGCGTAAAGCTCACGGATGGGTGTGAACAACCCCGTATACGTGGCCGGGTTTGAACGCGGCGTGCGGCCGATGGGTGTCTGGTCGATCTCGATTATTTTATCCACGAGATCAAGACCTTCTATGGAGTCATACGCGAGCGGCTGGAGCGTCGATTTGTAAACATGGCTGTACAACGCGGGATAGAGCGTCTCTGCGACGAGAGTGGACTTGCCGGAACCGGAGACACCGGTCACGACCGTGAACAGCCCCAGCGGGAACTCTGCATCGACGTTTCTTAAGTTATACCCCCGCGCGCCTTTTACCTTGATCCGATTGCCGTTTGGTAGCCGCCGCACTTCCGGTATCTCAATGCTTAGGTCACCACAGAGGTACTTTCCCGTCATGGAAGCAGGATTGCAGGCAATATCCTTTGGCTTTCCCGTCGCGATTACCTCGCCGCCGTGTGTACCGGCAAGCGGGCCGAGATCGACGACATAATCAGCCTGTTCGATGGTCTCGGCGTCGTGCTCTACGACGAGGACTGTGTTCCCGAGATCGCGAAGCTTGTGCAGGGTCTCGAGCAGCCGATGATTATCACGCGGGTGAAGCCCGATGCTCGGTTCGTCAAGCACATAGAGAACGCCACGGAGCTGAGATCCGATCTGCGTGGCAAGGCGGATCCGCTGTCCCTCGCCGCCCGACAGCGTGGCCGACGAGCGATCCAGCGTCAGATAGCCAAGGCCGACCGCGTCGAGAAAACGCAGCCGGTCACGTATTTCCTTCAAGACAAGCCCCGCGATCTTCTCATCGCGTGGGCCGAGGGTGATGGCGTCAAACTTCTTTACCGATTCTGATATCGGCAATCCGGAATACTCGCCGATACCCCTTCCATTCACCTTGACGGCCAAGCTCTCGGGCTGAAGCCGGGCCCCGCCGCAAGCCGGGCACGGGATCGGTGCGATCAGCTCCTCAAGCGCCGTGCGGACCTTCTCGGACGGGGGATTCTCTAACCGCTCACGCATTGCCCTCAACGCACCTCGCCAGTCACGTTCAAATTTATAGTCGCCGTGCCGAAACGTCAGGCGTTTTTTCGTGCCGTTTAGAAACGCGTCTCTGATCTCTGGCGGCAGGTCGTTGAAATTGACAGCGAGCATAGGATCCGGCCCCGCACCCAGGAGCAAATCCTTTACTTTCTTCAGCCTGGACTTTCGCGGCCTCTCAACACCGGTGGGCGGCAGAAGCGGGTCGCCGCCGTTGAATCGCTCGATGATCGCGACCAACGCCGATCTCAGAAAATTCGCCCCGGTCTTATCGACGCCGCTTAGAAAGTTTATCTTTCCGGCCGGAACATTCCCGTCGGGAATGATCTTGGCGGCATCCATCTCCATCACCGTGCCGATTCCCTGACACCTCCGGCAGGCACCGTAATTCGAGTTAAAAGAGAACGATCGCGGCTCAAGCGGAGCGATGTTAATGCCGCAATTAACGCACGCCATCTTTTCGGAGTAAAGTTTCTCTTCCCCATCGATGATCGAGATCACGACGGCGCCCCCCGTCAGCTTCAGCGCGGTCTTTACGGATTCCGCCAGCCGCTCGCGAACGCCGTCCTTCATTAGCAGCCGGTCGACGACGACGTCGATCGTGTGGTTCTTTCGTTTGTCGAGGATGATCTCTTCGTCGAGCTGGCGGATCTCGCCGTCGACGCGTGCTCGGACGAATCCGTCCTTGTGCAGCTTTTCGAGCTCCTTTTTAAACTCGCCTTTGCGCCCGCGCACTATCGGCGCAAGTATCATTACGCGCTCGCCGTCCGGCAGGTCGGCTACACCCGATGTGATCTGATCGACCGACTGGCGGGTGATCGGCGCACCGCACACGTGGCAATGCGGCTGCCCGATCGATGAAAACAACAGCCTGAGAAAATCGTAGATCTCCGTCACTGTCCCGACGGTCGAGCGGGGCGAACGCGAAACGGTCTTCTGCTCGATCGAGATCGCTGGGCTCAATCCCTCGACCGAATCGACGTCCGGTTTTTCGAACTGGTCGAGAAACTGCCGGGCATACGCGGATAGCGATTCAACGTAACGCCGCTGCCCTTCCGCGTAGATCGTGTCGAACGCCAGCGAAGATTTGCCCGAGCCCGACAGGCCCGTGATCACGGTGAACTTGTCCCGCGGGATATCGACATCGATATTTTTTAAATTATGCTGCCGGGCGCCGCGGACGGATATCTCTTTAATGCTCATTCAGATAACACAGACTGAAATCGTGAGTCTGGCCAAAACCGTTATTTTACCACGTTCGTCAGCCGAGTCGAAACCCGCCTCTAAGTCGCTCGTGGGTAGTCCCATCTTTGCACGATTGTATCACAGTGTGCACGGGCGAAGGCAGGCAACTCCAAAGCGCCGAGTCCTGGCGCTGTGTTTCAGGCAATTATGTCAAACAGTAAGAATGCGGCGAGAGGGGTCTTGCCGGTACAGCTGGGCAGGCCTCGCGTTTTCCGAGGGGTTCGAAACGATTGCCACCAACGACCGTCGTATCTACCCCAGCTTTTCGTTCACAAAAGTAAAGATTGCAGTCGCGATACTGACGACGATGAATGTCGCAATCGCCCGCCAGACGGCGTCCGACTCGGTGAATTTCCAGATCGCGAGGATGCACAGCACGGTACAGACGACCAGCGAAACCGTGATGATGATAAAGGCTATCCACCTGACTATCTCAGGGTTTACCACGCCGCGCGTTTTCTTTGGCTTTAGTTCGACTACAACATCCGGATCCTGGGGCATGCGGCGATTATACCAAATTAAGGACTGCCCATAGGCTGACCACCGAGATGATCAGCCACAGCCCGATTCCCTGCACCAGCGGACGCGCACCGACGTTTCGTATGGTTTCACGCGATAAGCTTGCACCTATCAGGAAGAGAGTGAGAGTCATGCCGGCCTTTGCCAGGTTTACCGCCGAGTCGAACAAGCTGCCCATGGTGAAGGCGGGCGAGAATGTACGAATCGCGCTTGCCAGCAAGAAGAGGAAAATGAACCAGGGAATCGCGCTCCCGGCCACCGAGCGGCCTGCGCTTCTCCTGTATAAGAATGCAAAGAGGACCGCAATCGGCGCTATCCATAGAGCGCGGGCCAGTTTAACCGTCGTCGCAACCGCAAGGGCCTCTTCGCCAAACGTGCCCGCCGCTCCGACAACGGAACTCGTGTCATGGATCGCTATTGCGGCCCACAGGCCAAATTGCTTCTGCGTCAGCTGCATTCCGTGTGCAATGATCGGAAAGGCAAATAGAGCCACGGAATTCAAGACGAAAACCGTACCCAGCGAAACCGAGATCTCATCCGGGTCCGCCTCTATCGCCGGTGCGACGGCCGCTATAGCGCTTCCGCCACAGATCGCTGTGCCCGACGAGATGAGGGCGGACGTTTTTGGTTCAACGCCAAGCAGTCTACCGAGAAGGTAACCTAGCGTCAGCGTGCCGAAGATCGTTGTGATCGTAAACAGGATACCGTCTTTCCCGGCCGAGTAAACGGCGCTGAGATTCACGCCGAATCCGAGAAAAACGACGGACCCTTGTAAAAGATATTTCGTGAATTTCCCTTCCGTCTGCGGAAAAGGATTGCCTATCGTAAACGCCGCAAATAGCCCGATAGCCAATGCGACCGGCGGCGAACCCCACGGGCTGAGGCACAACAGGATGAAAAGGATGAAGGCAGCACGGCGCCAGAGCATATAAAACCCCAGAGTATATGCAGACAGCTGCGCGTTAGCAAGGGTTGGAAAATCGTTGGACGAATAGCTGAATTTCGCAATCGTCGTCTCGGTACGAGAAAGGTCTATTTTGCCCGGCCCTGATTGGCAACGGCTTCCTGAGCCGCTTTGATGGCCTCCGCATCACCGAGATAGTAATTTCTGATGGGCTTCATATCATCGCCGATCTCATAAACGAGCGGCACGCCGGTCGGCACATTGTATTTGATAATGTCGTTATCGGAGATGGCATCAAGGTATTTCACCAGTGCGCGCAAGCTGTTGCCGTGAGCAGCAATGATCAGCCGCTTGCCCGCCGCTATTTTCGGCGCTATCTCAGCCTGGAAATACGGAACAACGCGTTCAACAGTCTGTTTCAAGGCTTCTGATCGCGGGAATTTCCCCGCCTCGATCGACGAATAACGCGGGTCCTTACCCAACCAACGCTCGTCCGTTTCCTCAAGCAAACTGGGCGGAATGTCATAACTCCGCCTCCACACGAGCACTTGTTCCTCGCCATACTGCGCGGCGGTCTCGGCCTTGTTCAGGCCCTGCAGCGAGCCGTAGTGCCTTTCGTTTAGCAGCCACGATTTCGTCTCGGGTATCCACATCAGGTCCATCTCATCGAGAATTATCCACAATGTCCTGATGGCCCGCTTAAGCACCGAGGTGTAGGCCTCGTCAAAAACAAAACCCTCTGCTTTCAACAGCTTACCCGCGGCCTGTGCTTCCACCCTACCTTTTTCTGAGAGATCGACATCCTTCCAGCCCGTAAAGCGATTCTCCCTGTTCCATTCGCTCTCACCGTGACGTATCAAAACCAATTTGTGCATAACTTAATCTTAAATTTGAAATATCAAATCTCAAATTGCGATTTCAGAATTCTCTTCGCTTCGCCGACTAGATATAGTGAGCCGGTAACCAGGATCAATCCATCATATTCCGCAATCTTGGCAGCACGGCCGAGCGCGCCTTTCACCCTTGGCTCCAGAATTATGTCTCTGTTCTCAAGATGCTCCGCCGTCATTTCGGCGAGCTCTTCCACGGTTATCGCTCGAGCGTTGTCAGGACACGTCAGCACAATATTCTTGGCCATTGGAAACAAAACGCTCGCGATATCGCCAACACCCTTCCCTCGCATCGCTCCAAACACGAGCGTGATCGGTCGTCGCTCGAACTCATTCAGAAAATCACGCAGTGCTCGTGCACCTCCGATATTGTGAGCGCCATCGAGCAAGACGTTACCGATGAATTCCAGCCGGCCAGGATGCCGTGCATCTTCGAGGCCGGTCCACACATCCTCGTCCGTGATCGGGAAGCCAAGGTCCAGCGCGAGAGTCTCGGCGATCAAGACTGCCGTACATGCGTTCTCGATCTGATGCCGTCCGGCCATACCGAGCGAACTATCCCAGTACGTACCGCGATTCGTCCGAAACTCGACGACCGCAGAATGTTTCGACAGGTCTGTGGCCGACACTAACGGCTCGCACACCGTTAGGGGAACAACACCGAGGTCCCTGCAGCGTTCAAGGATAGCCTTCATGACCGGTTCCTCCTGCTTACCAACAACGACCCTTGAGCCCGGCCTAATGATCGCGGCCTTCTCCGCTGCGATCTCCTCCAGCGTCGCTCCCAGATATTCCTGATGATCGTAGTCTATCCGCGTTATCGCGGCGATCTCTGCGTCCGCTGCCGTTGTCGCATCGAGCCGGCCGCCAAGTCCGGTCTCAAGTATCGCGATCTCGACGTCTGCCTCGGCAAACGACATCAACGCTATTGCGGTCACCTGTTCGAAAAATGTCGGCCGATATTCGATCTCGCCGCTCGCGACCAGCCTCTCGGAGAGTTCACGAACGCGACCCGCCAGACGCGCAAATTCGTCTTCGGTGATCTCTACGCCGCCGAACTTTATCCGCTCTGTGATCGAAACCAGATGGGGCGACGTGTACAGGCCGGTCCTAATATCTGCCTTGAGACATATCGCGTCGAGAAACGCACAGACCGAGCCCTTGCCATTAGTGCCGGCCACCTGGACCTTTCTATATTTCCGATGAGGATTTTCGAGAGCGTCGAGCAGGCGTCGGATATTCTCAAGCCCCAGCTTCATAGCTGCGACCTCGTTGCCAAGCGAATACAGGTATGCGACCGATTCGGAAAAATTCATTCTGCCGGACATGAAAGAATCCAGCTGCCAGCTGAGAGCTGTCTAAGCCGCCCCCTTGAACGCGGATCTACTCGAAATCACCGCCCGTTAGGAGCCTGCGATGGTAATTGATCTGGCCAAGATGATAATTGAAATGTGTCGCTAGGTGCACGAGAAAATATTCGGTCGTCATCGGATGGCCGAAAACCTCGATCGGATATGTTTTTGCTAGATCCTCGTCGGGAAGGTCCTTTAGCGTGTTTATCACGCCAGGTATGGCCTCTTCGATCTGCGCGAGCAGTTCTTGTTTGGAAACGCCCGATCTTGCAAATTCCGCATCACGGTCACGAACATAGCCCGAGCCACCGAGCACCGCTCCGAAAAAATGGTTAAGGTTCCCGACCAGGTGGAGCGCCAGGTTGCCGGCTGAATTTGCGATCTCACCACGGGTCCGCCAAAGATCGGCTTCATCCGAATACTGTTCGATCTCCTCGCGCAATTTGCCCAAGTCGCGTTCGTAAAGCTTTATCAGAGTCTGTTGGAGCATATTCGGTCGCGCACTTACGGGACGTGCCAACATCAGTCACTCGCGCCCTGCGCCTTGGCATTCATCATAAAATCCAGGATCCGCACGATCCGGTCGCGGATCTCCCGGCGGTCGACAACCATATCGACCATGCCATGTTCGAGCAGAAACTCGCTCCGCTGAAATCCCTTGGGGAGTTTTTGACGGATGGTCTGCTCGATCACTCGTGGACCCGCGAAACCGATAAGAGCTTTGGGCTCGGCGATTATCACATCGCCCAACATCGCAAAGCTGGCCGTGACGCCGCCGGTCGTCGGATCGGTTAAAACAGAAATAAACGGCAGCCGTGCTTCATTCAGCCGCGACAGAGCGGCTGAGATCTTGCCCATCTGCATCAGGCTAAGCGTGCCCTCCTGCATTCTCGCCCCGCCGGACGCAGAGAAGATCACAACCGCGGCCTTTTCGTCGAGCGTATACTCGATCAGCCGCGTGATCTTTTCGCCGACGGCCGAGCCCATCGAGCCGCCGATAAACGACATATCCATCGCCCCGGCAAATACGACGTGCCCGCCGACTTTTCCTTTCCCAGAGATTATTGCCTCGGGCAATCCAGAAACGTCACGCGCCTGCTCGAGCCGGTCCTTGTATGGCTTTGAATCGGTGAATTCGAGCGGATCGCCTGATATAACGTCGTCGTCCAGCCTGGAATACTGACCGTCGTCAAACAGGTCGTTGAGTCGTCCGACCGCGGAATACCGGAAATGATGTCCGCAATGCGTGCAGACCTCGTGCGAATCGGTCAATTCACGCTTGTAAAGAGCGCTGTCACATTCGGGGCATTTGACAAAGATACCCTCGGTCCTAACGTTTTGCTCTTCGCCCTCTTCTTGTCCTTCGACACCAGGCTTATTTCTTCGAAACCAGGACATTTGTAAAAGGATATGCCCGAGGCCGGTGCGTAAGCAAGGGCATAACGCGCACGCCGGGTGCCGCCCCCTTACGAACGGCCGGCCTTACGCAATACACCGGCCATCTGCGAATGTATCAACCCGTTGCTTGCGAGTATCGGTGGTGAATAGATGCTGAGTCTAGATCCATCATAGCCGCTGACTTGCCCGCCCGCTTCCTCTATGAGCAAAACGCCCGCGGCCATGTCCCATGGATTCAGGCCCTCTTCCCAGAAACCGTCGAACCGCCCGCACGCCACATACGCCATGTCGATAGCCGCGGACCCGTCTCGCCGCACGCCCCGCGATTCAAGCAGAAATCGCGTCAAATGTCGCGCGAAATCCTCTTGCCGCTTAAAGTCGTACGGAAATCCGGTGACGAGCAAGGCCTCGCTCAACTCTTCACAATGCGACACGCGGATCGGTTTGTTATTCAAACTGGCTCCCCGTCCGCGCTCGGCCGCAAACAATTCGTCACGCGTCGGGTCGAATGTTACTCCGAGCATGATCTCGCCCTCATACTCGAGCGCCAGCGTCACACAAAAACACGGGTACCCGTGTGCAAAATTCGTCGTCCCGTCGAGCGGGTCGATCACCCACTTCCATGAGCTGTCACCGATTATCACCGCGTTTCCGGCCTCTTCGGCGAGTATCGAGTGTTTCGGATAGTACGATTTAATCCGCTCGACTATCAGCTCTTCGCTCGCCAGATCGGCCGCGGTCACCAGATTATAATCGCCCTTTTTCTCAACCGCGATGCCGCGGCCAAATTTTTCCAACAACAATTGTCCGGCATCACGCGCCGTTTCGATCGCAAAATTGAGCATGAAGACTATTTACCACAGAGACACAGAGAGCACAGAGAGCAGGTTGCCGGGCGAAAGAAATTTTCGCGTTGAATTTCTCTGTGCCTCTGGGCCTCTGGGTGAAATTCCCTATCGAAAATAAATGTCGACGTAATCCGCAACCGGATCGCACGGGTTGTCGATCTGCTGCATTCGCCAATATTTGCGCGTTCCGGTGATGCGGAAATTCAATTGGCCCTTCCTCTCGCACGCTCGTCCGCCGTTAATATGGCTAACCTGTGTAATGATGCTGCCGTCAAAAGTAAACTGTTTCGCATCTATCTCCGTGATGACGCCGTCTACCCGCACGTAGTCAGTTCCTTTACGGCTCTTTTGCTCGCCTTTAAGATGATAAGCACCGCTGCGGTTCGTAACTGTCGCAGAACCAAAATAGTCCCAGCTGATCCACTGCAGCGAGAGCTTATGACGGCAGCAGCATTCGTGCAGCTCGCGCATCGCGTACGGCCGTCGGAGTCTGACGATTCACAAGCGAAATAGGCTTGGTGCCGGGCGGCAAACCTCGCACGGGTTGCGGGCGAATATCCTGCGAGATCCTAGCAACTTGCGCGGATAATGACTCCGAGCAACTGACCGTTATGATAATTGCCGCGATAACGGCAAATGCGCTCATTTCCGCAACCTCCGGGCCGCGAGGTCAAGAAATTCTCTCACCTGATCGTCCCAAAAGATCCAAGTATGGCCGCCGGGCGTTTCGCGGTATTCGTGCGGCACCTTTTTTTCGATCAACAATGCCAGGAATTCGCGGTTGTTATCAAAAAGAAAATCTTCGGTGCCGCAGGACTGATAAATGTACGGAAGTGTCTTCAACTTTTCCCCGGTCAGCTCCCGGACAAACCCAAAAATATCGTTGGACCTGCGCGTTTCACTCCCTTCTGCTCCGAAAATTTTCTCGATACCGCGCCCGAGAGATGCACCGACGTTCTTTTCGTAAAATGAGGCGGCGCCCAGGGCCCCGCTGAACGAGCCCGCCATCGAAAAGATCTCCGAATACTTGAGTCCAAATTTGATCGCGCCGTAGCCTCCCATCGAAAGGCCGGCGATCATCCGGTTCTGCCTATCCGGCCAGGTACGGAATTTCTTATCCACGTCGGGAACGAGTTCCTTGATTATGTAGCTCTCATACTTGTCATTCGGTGTCGCGATGCTGTCGGTATACCAGCCGTTACCGCCCTCGGGCGTCACAACAATGAACCCGGAATTTGCCACGTATTGCAGCAGTTTGGTCTTCTCGACCCAGTTCTTATGGCTTCCCGTCAGCCCGTGCAGTAGGTAGATCACCGGAAATCTCGCTGCCGTATCTGTCGAATACCTGCCCGGTGTAAGGACCAGAAACGGCATTTTTCTACCCATGAGCTTGCTGTCGAGCTCGTGAGCTTCAGCCAGCTTAACGCTGGGCATGACCTTCGGCTCAAAATTGACGACGCCGGGGCCGTCTGGCCAAAGATATGGCCCGATCCCGCCAGCGTAAGTATGCCAAGTACCAATAATCTGAACATTGCTCTTTATCCGAACATCTTTCCAAACCAGCCCTTTTCTTCATCCTTGTCAACAAGTTGAGCCAACTCGCCCGCGTCGAGCCAGACACCCGAGCACTTGTCGCAGACGTCGATCTTGATGCCCTCAAAATCCGTCTCGATCAGGGTCCCGTTGCACATCGGACAGATGATCTCGAGGTTAACGGCCGATTCGCCCGCGATCTTTTCCTTCATCTTGGCGATCAGCTCCTGCTCGCGGCGCCTGAAGTACTCATTCTCAAGCGACTGCCCCCGTTCATTCATATCAACCGGCATATCTTAATAGTTTCTCCTCTCGTTATAAAAACACAGAACGATCGCGGAACGGGGTTACACGACCTTTGGTTCAACCGCCAACTACGAATCCGTCTTGTGCACCGACCGCATTCTCTGCCGCGCCTTCTTCGAGCGCCTTATGGTATTTCGGCGTTTCAAATTACTGCCCGCCCAGTCCGAAACTTGTTTCAGCGGATGCCACTCGAAACTCTGCAGCGGTAAAACTTCGCTTGATGCGTCCCGGAGCCGGAGCGTGCTGAAGGCAACAAAGAAAATAATAAAGTTAAAAACAGCCCCTCCGAGCACGACCAGCCACCCGGGTGCCAGGCCGACCTGTGCGCGCTGAAACAGAACGTCCCAAAACGCATTCTTGTCCGCTTCAGAGGTCAGCGGTATCGGCGATGGGTGAATGTATATCTTTAAGGTCCACGAGAGAGCGAGCAGTATGAAGATCCACAGATAATTCGCCCGCAGACGCCTACCGACCGCCTCCCATTCGCTGATCGTGAAATGCGGCGTCAACAGGTCCGCCGCTATGTGCTCTGCCCATTCTTGATCGGGCGGGACGGTCCCATGCGAAAGCATCGGGGCAAAATATCCGGTTTCTAAAACCCGAACGCGGTTCGCCCAGACCTCGTAATATCGATACCGCCGGGCCTCCATGAACAGAAAGATCGAGACGAGGATCGAATTGATCGGTATCGCAAAATGAGGGTTGTCGGCCGAGCTGAAAACGAACGACAGCGTCGCACCGGCGGTGATCACCGCCCAATTCGTCGTTGCGTCTAGCCGCCCTCGCCATACATTAGAGCGCTGTATCTCGCCCCGGTAAAAATGCGACATGGCCATGTTGAATTCGGCCGGGAGCAGTTTTTGGGCGATAGTGACTGGCGTCGTCCGCGGCTTTTGGCTGCGTGCACGTACCTCCTCGGCAAATGCGCGAAAAGAGGGCGGGACATTTGTAATATGTATGTCGTCTACAGCCTCGGGACGGGCGCGGACCTCGTCGTTCATAACTTTTTCAGCTGTTTAGCTCGTTGAAGGGGGCACGGAGCCTTGCATTTAAGATGTATCACTTTGGGCGCGCGGATGCAAGATTATGCCGGTTTCCGTAAACTTGGGTGTGGACTAATTTGCCGATGCGGGGATGTCTTATATGCTGCCCGGCCTGCACGTTGGCGGGGGCGAAACCGGGCTCGACTGTATACTTATGAGCGCCACTGGAGACACGACCTCGGCCGGCCTGCCTACTTGAACCTATGCGCGAGACTGACGAAAATTGGATGTACCGGGCCATCGGCGTTGCCCGCGAAGCCGAAAAACTGGGCGAGGTACCCGTCGGCGCAGTCATCGTCGGTGACGATGGCAAGATCCTTGCGGCCGCCTCAAACAGGACAATAACGAATACCGATCCCACCGCCCACGCCGAGATATTGGCTCTACGCACAGCTGCCATCCGCATGGGCAATTACCGCCTCACCGGCGTGACCGTCTATTCGACGATAGAACCCTGTGCGATGTGCGCCGGAGCTCTTGTCGGGGCCCGTGTCGCCCGTCTTGTCTACGGAGCCGACGACCAGCGCTTCGGCGCGGTCCGCTCGGTAATGCAGATTTGCGACAATCAGGCTTTGAACCATCGTATCGAGATAGAGCGCGGAGTGCTCGAAGAAAAATGCCGAACCCTCATGCAGGACTTCTTCCGCGCGAAACGACGAGCACCATGAATGTGGCGCAGGCCTTTCGCCCGCGAGGACACGACAATGTGTAAGTGAAGAGAACGAGAAGCCGGCTGGCCTGCCTTATGGGCTCTCGAACCGGATTGCACTGTTGGCCCACGTGACTTGAAATCCACACACCCAACCCATTACAATCAAAAGTTCGCGCTGCGGAGAGGTGCGAGAGTGGTTGAATCGGGCAGTCTCGAAAATTGTTGTACCTTTGCGGGTACCGTGGGTTCGAATCCCACCCTCTCCGCCACACATCTGGCTATTTGAGAATTTATCGGTTATTCTAGCTTCCGTTCCACCTAAATCTAAGGTTCTGGAGGTTTCCCGTTATGCCTTTGACTAAAAGGTTGTCGGCAGAGTTTCTGGGGACATTGTGGCTGGTGCTGGGCGGCTGCGGAAGCGCGGTCCTGGCGGCCGCTTACCCCAATTTGGGCATCGGATTTGCGGGCGTTGCTCTCGCTTTTGGCTTGACGGTCCTGACGATGGCTTACGCTATCGGCCATATCTCGGGCTGCCACCTGAACCCGGCCGTGACGCTCGGCCTGTGGGCGGGCAAGCGTTTCCCCTCTGGTGACATCGTACCCTACGTTATAGCTCAGATCCTCGGGGCGGCTGCAGGCGCGGGCCTTTTGTATGTGATCGCGAGCGGGAGGGCGGGTTTTACACTCGCCGGCGGATTCGCGTCGAACGGATTCGCACTTAATTCACCCGGCGGATACTCGGCCCTGGCTTGTTTTGTCGCTGAGGTGGTGATGACGTTCTTTTTTGTGGTCGTTATACTCGGAGCGACTGATGGCCGAGCCCCCAAGGGCTTTGCTCCGATCGCGATCGGGCTTTGCCTGACGCTCATCCATCTCATCACCATCCCGGTCACCAACACTTCGGTCAACCCGGCCCGGAGTACCGGACCGGCGTTGTTTGCTCAGGGATGGGCGATCACGCAGCTATGGATGTTCTGGGTCGCTCCGATACTCGGCGCCCTGCTCGCCGGCTTTGTCTATAACTGGATGATCGGCGAGGACGAGTTCCCGCCGCCGGAACCCGTCGTCGGCGAAACCCCGGGCGAGAGCGGCGATGCCGAGGTCATCGTCGTCGAGGAAACCGTCGTCGTAGAGGCCGACCCGGGCGAGCCAGACCGATAATTGACAACTTGATCTCACGCGGAAAGGTGCAAGAGTGGTTGAATTGGCAGCATTGGAAATGCTGTGAGCCTTAACGGGTTCCGTGGGTTCGAATCCCACCCTTTCCGCCATTTTTTACAAAAGACTGACGCCTATAACCGTTCCATCCGGAACACCTAAAGGCGTCATTTTTTGCTTTAAATAAATGGCTTCAGACCTGATCGCAACACAGGTTGTAATTGCTACCGTTGCTCGATTCCTCGCCTAGCGGAGTTCACAACACAAACCTTGTGCGGGGCCTGAAGCCAAGTTTCAGAATAGAACATACGCCCGGAAGTATCAAGGCAGACCGGGATCAACGAGCTGGGGTCTAAAGGCGCCCATCCTACTTTATCCTTTCGCCTTTATCCTTTATCCTTTACAGAGATGTCCTATCAGGTGATCGCACGAAAATGGCGGCCTCAGACCTTCGAGGCCGTGACTGGCCAGGAGGTAATTACGCAAACCCTGCGTAATGCTCTCGAATATGACCGGCTGCATCATGCGTACCTGTTTTCGGGGGCCCGCGGGGTCGGCAAAACGACGACGGCACGTATTCTGGCGAAGGCGCTGAACTGTCACAAGACCGACAAACCAACCCTGACGCCGTGCCTTTTGACCGACCCGGATGCGTGCCCGTCCTGCATCGAGATCTCTGAAAGCCGGTCGATGGACGTGCTCGAGATCGATGCAGCGTCGCACACGGGCATTGGCGATGTGCGTGAGACCATCCTGGACAACATCAACTTTAATCCGGCCCGGGACAGGTACCGCGTTTTCATCATCGACGAGGTCCACCAGCTGTCCAAACCGGCTTTCAATGCCCTGCTCAAGACGATCGAAGAGCCGCCCGCTAACGTCCTTTTCGTCATGGCGACGACGGAACTGCATAAAGTGCCGGAAACGATCGCTTCGAGATGCCAGGAATTCCAGTTTCGCACCATCTCGATCCCAAAGATCTTTGACCGCCTGAAAATGATTGCGGAGGCGGAAAAGATCGACATCTCGGACGATGCCCTGCGCGAGCTTGCACGTTCGGGTGAGGGCTCGATGCGCGACGCGCAGTCAAATTTTGATCAGGTCATCAGCTTCTCGAGCGATAAGATCTCAGCGACCGACGTCACTAACGCTCTAGGCTTCGCGGGCGTCGACATACTTGCAAAGATCGTCGAGGCCATCGCAGAAAAGCAGCCAAAGCTCGTCCTGACGGTCGTAGACGATCTGATCACACGCGGCCACGACCTTCGAAATTTCTGCCGCGATCTGCTTGGGCTCCTCCGCGACATGATGGTCTTTAAGGTCGCGGGCGAGGACACCTATCTTTTCGAAGGTGCCGTTTTTCCGGGCGAGCAAATGCGGGTGTTGTCCGCGTCGTTTACGGAAACCGACCTTCTCCGGTTCTTCAATTCCCTTTGCGAGACCGAAGCGAGCCTTCGCGAAGCTGTCCACCCCAGATATGTCCTCGAGGTCGGACTCGTGAAGCTTATCGAAATGCGCAGAGTTGCGTCGATCGAGAGCATTCTCGAACGGCTGGATGCGATCTCCTCCGCGATACCGTCCCGGCCAACTTCCGAGATCGCGGCGGCGGCGCCACGAGACGTTCCCGCGGAAAAAAAAACGCTGAAATCTGATCCGTCGTCCAAGCCGGCGACCAAAGAGGATTTCCACAATTTCCACGAACCGCCGAATAACTTTACAGATCCGCCTTTCGACGAAAGCGAAATCATGTCCGTGGCCACACCGATCCCAGCCGTACCGCCAGCTGCGGCCCCCGTTAGAACTGGGTACACAGCCTCGCCAACTCGTTTGCGGCCGCTTTCCTCAGAGGAACTGGAACACATTGACGACCAGAGGCTGGATAACGCGTTCGAGACCAAGCTGGCGATCACCGGCGATGATCTGATGCCCTTGGCCGGCGTGGATATTCTCGTGAGATCGCTGCTCGGGATCTCTGACGTGCCTTTGCCAAAAACGCCCGTGCCGGCGGCCAATGGCTCGTCGGCGGGGGCGGCCCCGGCCTTTGACATCGCAAAATTCAGAGAGGAGATAGCTCCGACCGCTCCGCCGGTGGATCTGCCCATACTCGGCGAGAATCCGAGTGAAGCCGATCTGCTGGACTACTCGGCGGCCCATCCGTCGGTCCGCGCCGCGCTTCGGGTGTTTCGGGCTAAGATCGTCGAGGTGAAGAAGGCCTAGCTATCCGATCGGGTGAACATCGCGTATTCTATTCTCGTATTCCTCACTGGCTAGCATTTTAATGACAAAGATCTCTTTGGCGAAAAAATCGAAACCCATAGTAGCAGTTCTGGCCGTTTTTTTTGCCGTTTTCGCCGCACGGGCGCAGGAAGCTCAGCCATGGTCGATCAATACGTCGCCCCTGCCCGCCCCGACTGGTTTCGTCAATGATCACGCAGGCGTGATCGATGCCGCAACGAAAGAACGGCTCGAAGCAAAGCTCAAGAATTTTAAGGAAACGACAAACCCGTCGGTCGAGCTTGCGGTCGCCGTTGTGCGTACAACCGGCGATAGGCCGATCTTCGATTATTCGCTTGCGGTTGCACGCGGTTGGGGTATCGGGTCTAAAGAGGATGACAGTCCGAGCGCCCTGCTTTTCGTTGCGATCGAGGACAGAAAATACTTCACTCAGATCAGCCGTGACCTCGAGGAC
>DATLNN010000419.1:0-10350 GCA_035536695.1 Pyrinomonadaceae bacterium
ACTTCGCCGGCCGGCTAGAGAGTCAAAACTCCGTCGAATATGAGGAGGCTGCGGCATTAGCCAGCGAGTTGGGACTTGACGAATGCGTCAATGACCTGCTCGATATGGCGCGCGTCGAGCTCGAGCACGAGGTCTTTTTCCGCGAAACCGTTGCGGGACATCGTCTGCTTCCCCTTATGCGAGGCGTTTTTCGATTGAGCTAAAGGCGGAAATGGTTTTTCCTACTTGCCGGGGTTAGGCCAGCTGTTGGGGAAACGATCAGCCGAACGCTTTTCGAGCCTGTGACTGCACCGCGGTGATCGCCACCGCGTTGACAATGTCCTCAGCGGTGCAACCGCGTGACAGGTCATTACAGGGCCGGTCCAGGCCTTGGAGGATCGGGCCGATCGCGATTCCGCCCGTCAGGCGTTCGGTGAGTTTGTAAGCGATGTTTCCGGCGTTGAGGTCCGGGAAAATGAGCACATTCGCGCGGCCCGCGACGGGCGAGCCCGGCGATTTTGAATCGCCCACCGCTTTGACCAGAGCGGCATCTGCCTGGAGCTCGCCGTCGATCGCAAGATCGGGCATTCGGGCACGAACGGTCTTTGTCGCTTCAACAACCTTGTCTACCATTTGATGTGAGGCGCTTCCCTTGGTCGAGAAGGAGAGCATTGCGACCCGTGGCTCGGCCCCTAGCAGAGCGCGGCACGAATCGGCCGAGGCCATGGCTATCTCGGCCAGTTCACCCACGTTCGGGTCTATCACGACACCACAATCGGCATAGATCATCGCCCCCGACTCGCCAAACTGTCTATCTGGCACCACGATTAGAAAAAAGCTCGACACCGTCTTAAATCCCTGACGTACGCCGATGCAGCGAAGAGCTGCCGCCACGGTGTGCGAGGTTGTATTCGTCGCTCCGGCGACCGAGCCATCGGCCTTACCTTCGCGGACCATGAGGTTACCAAAATACAGCGGATCCTTTAGGGTCTGCTCCGCCTCTTCGAGCGTTACGCCTTTCGATCGGCGGAGCTGGTGATAGAACGTTGCAAGCCGGCCGGAATCGTTTGACTGGCGATGGTCGACGATCTCGACGCCGTTGAGGTTTGCCCCTGCTTCAGATGCTAAGACCCGTACTTTTTCTTCGTCACCGATAACAGTGATCCGCGCTATCCGCTGGACAGCGCATATGCTTGCCGCCTTCACGGTGCGAATGTCGTCCCCCTCTGGCAGGATTATGTGCTGCGAATCATCGGCGGCATGTTGTCGGATCTTTTCCAGGATCATAGGGACGGTGGTCTTGATATCGACAACTGACAACTGACCATCGATAACTGCTTTAGTATACAACCATTCATAGGGAAACTTGCTCAAAAGCGAGCCGTTCTTTAGACTCAAAACATGAGCAAGCCAGTAACCAAACTTAAACGCCGTGAAAGATCAGAGATGAAAGACCGGATGCGCGGCTTCTTAATGTTTTTGCCAAATCTGGTAATGCTGCTCGGTCGCCTGTTAAAGGACGCCCGCGTGCCGACTGCTGAAAAGGCCCTTTTTGTAGCGGCTATCGTATATGTCATTTCGCCGCTCGACCTTATCCCGGATATTTTCCCGTTCATCGGACAGGTCGATGATTTATATGTTGTTGCGCTAACGCTGCTTCGCCTGATAAACCGTACGGATGCGGGTATCGTGCGTCAGCATTGGTCAGGCGGGGGTGATATTGCTAAGCTTGCTGATTCCATCGCCGACATTGCCCCAAAAATCCTCCCAAAACGCGTCGCTCGGGTCCTTACGACGCAGGTTGAACTGGCCCCGGCGGGCAAGGCTCTTAGCGGCATCACCAAGCGGCATCAACCCGTCGTGCGCGAGATCCCGGGCGACGATGTCGGCCAACTTGACGCCCGTTCGCAAATGGCGAGCTAACCACTGTGCTCCTCGCCGCCCAGTTTTCTTCCTCCTGTTGCGTATGCCGCGCTTGATTAACGCCGCCCACGTTTGAGCGGTAAGCCGGATCGGAGTTTCTCTCTAGAATGCCGGCAGTTTTTCTTTTTTCTTGTGGATTCCGTCCGGCTTTGCAACTTTAATCTACAGAAGCCCGTTAGAAATTTTAGATTGAGACGTTTTTGTTGCCGCCGTCCGGTATTTCGTTATAATAGACACCATAACGAAGACCGGAAGAAGCGAATTTTATGTTTGAACGCTACACGGAGAGGTCACGCCGGGTTATCTTTTTTGCCCGCTACGAGGCTCTTCAATACGGCTCGCAAACCATAGCGCCGGAGCACATCCTGCTGGGGCTGATGCGCGAGGACAAAACGCTGTCGGCACGGTTTTTCCCATTCCGTCATGTTCTCACGGTCGATTCGATCCGTCGCGACGTCGAAGAAAGGATCGTGCTTCGTACGCGCATTCCACAGACATCGGAGCTTCACTTGTCGGGAGCGACCAAGCAGATCCTGTTTTACGCAAGCGACGAAAGCCGCCAATTGAAAAATCGGCATATTGGCCCCGAGCATCTGCTGCTCGGCATCGTCCGCGAAGAAAAGAGCGTCGCGGCTGAGATCCTCTTCGGTTACGGCCTTCGGCTCAGCGATATTCGCGACGAGATGCTGCGCCAAAGCGGCCTCCCCGGCGTGCTTGCGGCTACGAAACAGAATTTAAAGACTCCGAGCCTGATCGAATTTACGCGTGACTTGACGGTGGACGCCGCCGAGGGGCGTCTCGATCCGCTCGTCGGCCGCGAAGCAGAGATGGAGCGGATCATAGAGATCCTCTGCCGTCGAACGAAGAACAATCCCGTTTTGATCGGCGAATCCGGCGTCGGCAAGACCGCGATCATCGAGGGCCTGGCTCAGCGTATTGTCGATAAGACCGTTCCGACGTTTCTCGAAAATAAACGCATCCTCTCGCTCGATCTCTCGCTTATAGTGGCCGGTACAAAGTACCGCGGCCAGTTTGAAGAGCGGCTAAAGAAGATCATGGCCGAACTTAAAGAGAGCGACGAAAACATAGTTTTTATCGACGAACTCCATACACTGGTCGGCGCCGGCTCGGCCGAGGGTACTCTTGACGCAGCCAACATCCTTAAGCCGGCTCTTTC
Source organism: Pyrinomonadaceae bacterium (assembly GCA_035536695.1). Taxonomy (GTDB): domain Bacteria; phylum Acidobacteriota; class Blastocatellia; order Pyrinomonadales; family Pyrinomonadaceae; genus OLB17. Next base: position 3,080 of record DATLNN010000419.1, read on the forward strand.
GCGTGGGGATATACAGTGCGCCGGAGCCACCACGCCGGCGGAATACCGCAAAACCATTGAGAAAGACCGGGCGCTCGAACGCCGCTTCCAGTCCGTTAGGATCGAACCGCCCACTGAGATAGAAGCTCTGAGGATCATAGAGGGCGTTGTCGAGCGTTATGAGGCGTTTCATCAGCTTCGATATGCCAAAGACGCTCTCTGGGCGGCGGTGACGCAGTCAAACCTCTACATTCCCGACCGCTTTTTGCCTGACAAGGCAATTGACGTCCTGGACGAAGCCGGTGCGCGGGCCAAGCTCCGTTATCAGAACGAGAACCGTGGAGAGCCATCATGGAAGGAAACCGTCGAAAACTGGAAACGCACCGCCGCCAACGAGGACCAGCTCATCTCCTATGAGCTTCGCTCACTCGAAGATTCGTTCTTTGCCATCGAAGTCAAAAAAGACGATGTCGACGACGTCATCGCGCGTTGGACCGGCGTACCCGTCTCGGCCGTAAAGCAGAAAGAGGCCGAAAAACTCCTGGCGATCGAAAGTGCCCTGCACGAGCGGATCATTTCGCAGCGTCCGGCGATATCAGCCCTGGCGCGCGCCGTTCGCCGATCGCGCGCCGGCTTGAAAAATCCCGGCCGGCCCGTCGGATCGTTTCTATTCCTCGGCCCAACAGGCGTCGGCAAAACCGAGGTCGCCCGGTCTATCGCCGAATACCTATTCGGTTCCGAGCGGGCCCTGATCCGCTTTGACATGAGCGAATTCATGGAAAAGCATTCGGTATCGAAGTTCATCGGCTCGCCGCCCGGATATGTTGGCCATGAAGAAGGCGGCCAGCTGACAGAAAAGCTTCGGCGCTCGCCCTATGCTGTTGTGCTGTTTGACGAGATCGAAAAAGCACACCCCGATCTCTTCAACGTGCTGCTCCAGGTCTTTGAGGATGGCGTGCTGACCGATTCGCTCGGGCAGGCCGTTGACTGCAAACACGCGATCTTTATTATGACCTCGAATCTCGGCGCACGTGTTATACAGAAGCGTGCCTCGCTCGGGTTCCAGGCAAACGAAGGCATGTCGCGCGAACGAATGGAGTCTGAAGTGATGCAAAAGGTCAAGCAGACCTTTGCACCTGAGTTCGTCAATCGACTTGACGAGATCATCATCTTTGACGAGCTGCGAGACGAAGATCTGCTGAGTATCATCGATCTTCAGATAGCAAAGCTGAACAAGATGATCGAACCGCGCGAGCTCAAGATCGTCCTTACCGACGACGCGCGTTTCTGGCTCATCCGCAAAACCTGCGGCGACCGCAAGTTCGGTGCCCGGCCTTTAAAACGCGCCTTGCAAAGGTACGTTGAGGACGAGATCTCCGAGGCTCTCATTCAGGGCGAGGTCACCGAATCGAGCATCGTAGAAGTTTACGCCGTCGCCGATAGGCTCGCCTTCCGCGAGCTGATCGGAGAAAACGCAGAAACCGAGATCACGCAGGTCGCTACTTCTTAGCTGGACACAACGCGGAGGTCCGCCCCAGTAACTCCCGGGCAACCCCTTAAAAGCACCTCCCCAACTCGCTCGCCTTTTCAATTTTCTAAGGTTCCCTGTATAATTCGTAAGTTTGACGGACGGGAGCGAAAAGGCAACCTGCGCATCGTCGGGTGAATCTTACTGCATGTAAAAAATCCGACTCGAAAATGCCGCGTTTTCCTGATCGCTTTGTGTTTATACGATGATCTGCGGCGATCGCAAAGCTCTCCCGTGGCTTTTTGATCTGCAGTTAGGAAGTCTCGCTTTTTATGAAGAATCTTTACGCACTCGGATTTGTGGTATTGGTTTGGGCATTTTCGGCCTCTCCGGCGTTTGCCGAAGCCATTAGTGGTGCGAAATTTGTCCAGCAGCGGATAGTCGAAAGCGTCGACATCCAGGGAAATCGGCGTCTGCGCGACGACGACCTGCTCTACTACATCAAAACGCGCCAAGGGGATATCTATGACCCGGCAGCGCTCGAACGAGACCTGAAAGAGCTGCTTTCACTGAACTTCTTCGATAAGACAGCGACACGTGTTCTGACTGAGGACGGGCCGCGCGGCGGCGTCAACGTGATCTTTGAGGTGCGCGAATGGCCTATCATTCGGGACCTGCAGTTTAAGGGTACAAGTGCGATCGCTGAATCCGACATTCTCAAAGAGTTTCGCGAAAAACGGATCGGCATTTCAAAAGAAGCCGTTTACGATCCGGTCAAGGCCCGTGGCGGAACACGCGTGCTGCGTGGAATGCTTGCGGCCAAGGGCTACCCGAACGCCAAGGTGACGATCCAGGAAGACGAGGTCTCGGCCACGTCTATCGCCCTTATCTTTAATATCGAGACGGGCAATCGCTCACGCATCGTCGAGATCGATTTCGAAGGCAATCAGAAATTTTCCGACGGCGAGCTTCGCGGTGCTCTGCAGTATGTAAAGGAAACGGGCCTGATCTCCAGAATAAAGGGCGAAGACATCCTCCATCTTGAAAAGCTCCAGGCTGACCTTCAAAGAAACGTCCGGGCCCATATGTTCTCGAAGGGCTATTTCCAGGCCCGGATCGGCGAGCCCGAGGTCGTCGGACTTGGCTATAAACGGACCGGGTTCCCGATTCTCAGGGCCTTTCCGCTGCCTCTGATAACATCGATGGACGATACGCTCAAGATCAAGGTCCCGGTTACGGAGGGCAAGGTCTTCCGCGTCGGCGAGCTGAAGGTCGATGGCAACTCTATCTTTTCCGAACAGCAGATCCTTGGCCTTGTTGGCTTGAAAAAGGGCGAGATCGCCGACGGAAAACGGCTGCAGGATGCCGTGTACGAGGATCTAAAGAAGCTTTACGGCTCGCAGGGGTTTGTGAACTATAGCGGTGAGTTTGAACCCGAGTTCAAGGATAATCCGGCTAACGCCAATGAGGGTATCGTCGATATAGTCCTGAGAATTGATGAGGGGAAGCAGTTTACGCTTCGCCGCCTCGAGTTTACCGGCAATACCTTCACGCGGGACAAGGTCATGCGGCGCGAGTTCCTGCTCAACGAAGGCGATATCTATAACCAGAATTTCCTTGAGATATCCGTCGCCCGTCTCAATCAGACCCAATACTTTGATCCGCTGGATAAGGACCAGGACGTCGAGATCCGCACGGATGAAGAAAAAGGCGACGTCGACCTGATCGTAAAGGTCAAAGAAAAAGGCCGCCAGCAGATATCTTTCAATGGCGGCGTCTCGGGCCTCGGCGGCTCATTCTTCGGATTGGAATATTCCACGAACAATTTGGCGGGCCGCGGCGACGTTCTCTCGATCAATGTCGGTGCGGGCAACCGGCAGCAGAGTCTGCAGTTCAGCTATCAGGAGCCATACTTCCGTGATCGGCCCATCTCGGTCGGTTTCTCGGTGTTTGCCAGCCGTTACCGGTTTTTTGGCGAGGGTACCTTCCTGACGCAAAACCAAGACATCCTCGACGACCTGTTTAACCCGCTGGGCACCGTCGTAACCGACGAGAGCAACCTGTTTACCCAGACAACCTACGGAGCGAACGTTTTTGCAACGGCCCCGCTTTCAGAATTTTTCTTCAAGAAACGCCGTTTCACCCAGTTTTCGCGTATTGGATTGAGCTATCAGTTTTCGGCCACGAGCATCGCGGACCCTGAGGTCAACCAGTCGGCCGACCCGGCCTCGAGAATTCCGGTCATCTACCGCCAGCCGAACATTCTGACGAGTCGCATCACCGGCACGTTCGCTTACGACACGCGTCAGCCCGCGCCGAATGGCATCGACACGGTCCGCGGCAGCTCGCTCTCTCTATCGGTAGGCCTCGCCGGCCTCGGCGGCGATGTCAGGACGTACCAGCCCAACGCCGTTTACACGCAGTTTATTCCGATCAGGAACACCAAGTCCAAGAACCCGCACGTGTTGGCTTTCCGCGTATCCGCGGGAACCATCGGCACGTTTGCCGTCACGGACAAGATCAGGAACGCCAACTCGATCTCATTTGTCGGCGGCGTTCCGGCTTATGAGAGGTATTACCTTGGCAGCGAAAACGATATTCGCGGCTACACGTCGCGTTCGATAGGGCCCGTCGCTCCCTTTGATACCTACATTACAGCACGAAATGTGGTCGTCACCACAAATGCCTTTGGCCCGCCGGATACAAATCACGGTCTGGACGCGCGGACCGTCAACGAGTTGAAGACCATTGGCGAAGTCACCGGTTTTTCCGGAGCAAACCCCGCGTTGTTTTCGCGAAACTTCCGCTTTATCGGCGGCGATACCCAGCTCCTCGCGAATGTAGAATATAGATTGCCGATATTCGGCCCCGCAACGATGGCCTTTTTTGCGGATGTCGGGTCGGTATTTAACCTTCGCTCGACGGGCCTTCAGGTGATCAACAGTGAGTTCCTGCCCGACGAGACCTTCCTCGGCGCCGGACGTCTGACCGCACTAGGGCTGATCAATACGCCGGTGCTCGAGAGCAGCTTTGGCAGTCTTCTCTATTATCGCGGGCGCCTGATGACGAAAACCGATTTTATCGGGGAGTTCTGCCGCGGCAACCGGTTTGGGTGCCCGACCAGCCTCTCTCCGCAGATCCAGCAGTTGTTCGTTCGCGGCGAGGTCCAGCAGAATTCCGTTCTCGACGTCGACAATTCCAGATTTGGCCGTCTAAAGGACTTTAAAGCTAGTATCGGGGCTGAGCTTCGCGTCCAGGTCCCAGTCGTCAACGTGCCATTCCGGCTCATCTACTTCTATAACCCAAATGCAAAATTCGGCTTTACCGAAGATTTGCCGGGGATATTCCTGCCGGGGAAACGCAGCGGGTTTAGGTTCACCGTGGGTAGAACGTTTTAGGTTTTGCGTTCCCGCCTTCAGGCGGCCTCTGGGCCGGAAGATCCGCCTTAAGGCGGGACACAAACGAAAATTGACTTTGATTGAGGTTTTAATTACTATTGCTATTCTTTTTTCGAAGGCAAGCAACAGTTTTCGCGAAATAAGGTTCAAAGAGTGTATAGATCAGTTCGCGGCCTGAGAGCCGGCGTAAAGGAGTTTTTTTAATAATGAAAAGAATTAGTACAGTTGGGGTCAGCCTCGTTTTTGCGGCTATTTTTGCGGTTACCGCTTTCGCCCAGACGCCGCCGGCCGCGAAGATCGGCTGGATAGACACCGGTATGTTTGCCGACGATAAAGAGGGTGTTACGAAATACATGAACGCTCTCAAGGCGCTCGATGCTGAGATGAAGCCGCGCGTGACCGAGCTTCAGGGCATACAAACCCGAATTCAGAATATAGCGAAAGAGATCAGCACGATGACAAACACCCCTGCCGGTGTTCCGGTCAATAACACGGCGATCGCGGCCAAGCAGGAAGAAGGCCAGAAATTGCAGCGCGATTTCGAATACAAGAAAAAGGAATACGACGCCGCTGTCGAATCGGGCCAAGGCAAGCATCTCGGCCCCGTTTCGGCGGACATCAGCAAAGCGATACAGGATTTTGCAAAGCAGAAAGGCTATTCAGTGATTCTTGATATCGACAAGCTCGGACAGGCCGGTGTGATCCTTGCGCTGGATCAAACGGCGAATATCACCAAAGAATTTATTACATTCTACAACGCCCGCCCGGCGACTACGGCCACGACGGCCACGCCAAGGTAGCAACGAACTTCGTAACCCCTTGATTTTTGGGCCAAAAGCCGGTGAAATTGCTTTTTACCGGCTTTTGGCTTATATGTTTTTACTTCACCCGTTTTTATGGCCGTGCTCGACTCGATCGCCATTCAGCAGATATTGCCTCATCGCTACCCGTTTCTTCTGGTGGACAAGATCATCGAGCTAGAGCCCCGAACCCGTATCGTCGGCATAAAGCAGGTGACGGCTAACGAGTACTTCTTTGCCGGCCATTTTCCGGGGACGCCCGTCATGCCCGGCGTTTTGCAGATAGAGGCGTTGGCCCAGGTCGGGGCGATCCTGGCACTGAGAGAATTCGAAGACAGGGGAAATAAGATCCCTTTCTTTACCGGTATTGAAAGCGCCAGGTTTCGCAGTCCGGTGGTGCCGGGCGACACGCTCAGGCTCGAGGTAACGGCACTGAGGATCGGAAGCAAGGTTCAAAAAATGCGCGGGCTTGCGAGCGTCGACGGGCGCGTTACGGCCGAGGCCGAGATACTGTCGATAATCGCTGACCGTCCTGCCTAAGAGGTAGTAATTTATGGATCCAGATCAAATGCGAGAGTTGTACCAGCAAAACTTTTACTTCATCGTTGCGGCGGGTGTGGCCATCGGCCTACTGCTCGGAGCTATTCCACTTGCCCTTTCGATAAGGCGCAAAAAGACCAAGCTCGCCTTTCTAGGCCTCGTGCTATCCGCCATTGCCGGCGGTTTTTCGCCGCTTATGGCTTTGGTCGTAGCAGCCGTTTTCACTTTCCTTGTGCTTAGAGGGTCGAAGCCAACCGCGGACGAAAGTGCCCCGACCCCTTCCACTGAATAGACTCCCAAAATGAACGCGCAGATACATCCAACGGCTATCGTCGCGCCGGCAGCCCGGCTGGGCAAAGGATGCCAGATCGGCCCCTTCAGCACTGTCGGTGCGGACACGATGCTCGGCGAGAACGTGCGGCTTGAGTCCCATGTCGTTATTGACGGTCACACCACGATCGGCGACGGAACCCACATTTTTCCCTTCGCGTCGGTCGGCCTTGCACCGCAGGATCTGAAATACGCGGGCGAACCGACAGCGACAGAGATCGGCAAGCGAAATCAAATTCGCGAATTTGTGACCGTCCATCGCGGGACGTCCGGCGGTGGAGGCGTAACGCGGATCGGCGACGATAATCTGCTGATGGCCCAGGCCCACGTCGCTCATGACTGCCAGCTCGGCAGCGAGATCATCATGGCAAATGCGGCCACCCTCGCCGGGCACGTCGAGATCGCCGACCGCGCGAGCGTCGGTGCCTATTCTGGTGTGCACCAATATTGCCGGGTCGGCTACGAGGCATTTGTCGGCGGCTATTCGGTCGTCGTGAAGGATGCGATGCCGTTTGCGATAATCCAGGGCAATCACGCCAAATGCTACGGCCTGAACAAGTTCGGAATGAAACGGAGGGGATATTCACGGGAGGTGATCGATAAGCTCAGCCACGCCTTTCATCTGCTGCTCTCCTCAAAATTAAACACCACGCAGGCCCTCGAAAGGATCGAGGCCGAGATCACCGGCTTCGGCGAGGTAGACGCCCTGGTCGAATTCATCCGTTCATCAAAACGAGGCGTAGTTAAATGACCAGT
>DATLNN010000420.1:0-10208 GCA_035536695.1 Pyrinomonadaceae bacterium
CTTATTCAACCGCGAGCGGATAATTCCACCTGCCTGGTCGCTAAATACATACGGAGCCGCAATCGTCCATTTTTTCGACGCCGCCCGGGATGCGTAGGCGGTCGAATGCTTCATGCCGGCAGGGTCGAATATTCTCTGGTGCAGCAGGTCCTGCCACTTGAGCCCAAGATTGTTTTCCACAAGGAGGCCGTAGATGTTATAGCCAAGATTCGTGTAGCGATATTTGCCGTAATTGGCCTCGTCGAACGTCGTGCCCTGGGCAAAAGCATGCTCGATCTCGGCCTTATCGATCTGCCCGCTGAATGCCGTTCGAAAAACCAGCGGCGAGTTCTGCAATCCGCTGGTATGCGTCAGCAGATCGCGCACGATAATCTTATCCGGCAGCGTCGTCTTGAACTGAATGCCCTGCGTGTATTTCGCAACCGGATCGCTCAGCTTTATCTTCCCTTCCTTGTCCAGCATCGCGGCCACGAGAGCCGTAAACGATTTGGTTGTAGAACCCATATACCAGAGCGTCTTAGAATCGGCCTTGAGCCCCGCTTCCTTGTCTGCCATCCCGTAGGCTTTCGTGAAGATCGGTTTGTCGTCTTTTATCACGACGAAAGCGATGCCGGGCACGTCCGGTATCTTCTCGAGCGTCTTGACGATTGCGGCGTCAAAAGCGGCGGTGAAATCCTTTTCGTTTCGGGCGTTAGTCTGCGCAGTGACGTTTCCGGCGTTCAGCAGCAATGCGATTAGTGAAAAGACAATCAATTTCTTCATAAGTGGCCTTCGGTCAAATCTTTTTTTGGGATCAGAATGCCTACGAAAATCCCGAATCGAATGTTCCACGAATGGGGCTAAACGCCTGAGTTCCATGCCATGCGGCTGCGGAGTCTGCGGATCGAGCGCTCTTGACCGATGGTCTCAAAAACCGCAAGCATCGAAGGACCCACTGCCACTCCCGTCAAAAGAGTGCGCGCACCATTCATTATAATGCCAAGCTTCGTCGCCTTTTCCTCGGCAAATGCCTTCACAACGGACTCGATCTCAGGTTCCATGAAACTGCCCATTGCTTCGAACCGGTCAGCCAGCTCAGGAAGCCACGACCTAAGATCTGGAAACTTGCTAAGGTTTTTTTCTACCGCCGCCGGGTCGAAGTCGTAGTCTTCGCTGAAATAAGCTCTTCCCTGCCGAGAGAAATCCTTGAGCGTGAAAAAACGTTGTCTGATCAGATCGACAGTGTGCACAAACCAATCGTGGGAACCGTGCTCCGGCAAGTCGATCGCCATGGCGGCGGGCCTTTCATCCGGGCCTACATCTGACGTTGATGCGATCGTTTCCGAAAGGGCCCGGCCCTCAGGCTCGTACTCCTCGCGCCACAATTTGGCCGACTTTAGCTCGGCTTTAACGAATGGCAGCAACTCCTCGAGCGGCATGGTTCGAATATACTCGGCATTCATCCACTGGGCCTTATCGTCCGTCCAGTGACGCGGATCATTTTCCTTGAAATTGAAGACGGCATTCGAGCGGTGGATGCCCTCGAATGAGAATTTTTCAACGAGTTCCTCGAGCGAATAGATCTCCTTTTCCTCTCCGGCCGACCAGCCAAGCAAGGCCAGAAAATTCCGAAACGCCGCCGCCAGAAAACCCGCGTCGCGATAGGTCGTCATCGAGACGACCTCGCCATGCTTGCGTTTCGAGAGCTTGCCCTTGTTCGGGGCGAGAATAAGCGGCAGGTGCGCAAAATTAGGAGGCTCTACGCCGAGCGAGTTATAGATCAGGATCTGTTTATGCGCGTTGGTCAGATGGTCCTGGCCGCGTATCACGTCCGTTATGCCCATCTCTATGTCATCGCAGACGACGGCAAGGTTATACAGCGGATGGCCGTCAGAGCGAAGCAGGACAAGGTCCTCGGTATCGTCGTAATTGCGCTCCTGCAGGCCATAGACCTTGTCTTCGAACACGGTTATGCCATCGAGCGGCACTTTCAAGCGAATGGCAAATGGCTCACCTGCCGCTGCCCGGGCATCACTGTCGTCCGGGTCGAGTTCTCGGTACTCATTGTCCCGCATATTCCTGACGCCCTGATTTGCCCTGGCCCGTTCGGCGATGCCTTCTTTCACGTTCTGCCCGCCGGGCTCTGCCCGCGGTGTAAAATCGCGATACGCTTTTCCTTCCGCCAGCAGCTTGAGCGCGGCGGCTCGATGCTTATCTGCATTGTCAGATTGGAAAACGATCTCCTCGTCGTGATCAAGCTCGAGCCACTTCAGCCCGTCAAGGATAGATCTAGTCGATTCTTCGGTCGACCGCGCGAGATCCGTGTCCTCGATGCGGAGCAGGAATTTGCCGCCGACATTTCGCGCATAAAGATAATTAAATAGCGCCGTGCGGGCCGAGCCAATATGTAGGTAGCCCGTCGGCGACGGTGCGAATCTCACTCTTACTGTCATACGTTGAGATTATAGGCAGAAACACGAGCGGTAGCGAGCAGTCTTTTTCACCGCCGCGGCTGCCTTGGCGGATGCGGATATTTATCGGAGGCCGCACACGGCCAAGCCGCCTGTGTACTTAATGTTTCATCCCGCCGTGGCCCGTGCCGGCGTCATAACCCCAGTCCTTTTGCCACTGCTTCATCTGCGCGATCTCCTTTTCCTGTGCGGCAATGATCTCGCTCGAAAGACGCTTGATCTCGTCGTGTTTGGCGTTTGCGGCCGAATGCCGGGACATGTCAACCGCCGCCTGGTGATGCTCGATCATGTGCTGGATGAACATCTTGTCGTATTCATCTCCTTTTTTCTCGCTGAGAGAACTGGTCATCTCGCTCATCAGGACCTCGCCGGATGCGGCCGGGCCCTACGGCTTTAGGAAGCTGATCGCGGTAAGCCCAATGAGGCTGCCAGTAAGAGGCCTACCAGGCCAAACAGCATCGGTTTCGTTTCCATAATTTCCTCTAATTAAAGCATCCTGCCGATGGCCTCAACGAGCTCATCTGCCTTGTCGCCTTCGCCATGTGACGTGACGGCGTCATTCGTCAGACAATGGCGTGCATGATTTCGCAGAAGCTCGAGCGCGACCTTGTCAAGCGCCGCGCGGGCGGCGCTGATCTGCGTCAGAATGTCGACGCAGTATTTGTCCTCCCCGACCATTCTTGACACCCCTCTGACCTGGCCCTCGATCCTGTTCAGACGCTTGACCAGTGCCGGCTTTGTAGCTGAGTATCCGTATTTCACCATACCCCCACAGGGTATACTTGCATGAGAACATTGTCAAGGAGCGATGGGCGCAAAAAGCCGGTGATCAACCTCGGTATCAGCCTTAGCTGCTCACCGAACGCTGCCCACCGGCCACTGATTCTGGCGGAGACGACAGGATTCGAACCTGTGAAGGGCGATTAACCCTTAACGATTTAGCAAACCGCCGCTTTCAGCCGCTCAGCCACGTCTCCGTTACAAGCCCCTTAAAGACTTGCTTTTCAATTCTAGCCGTCGGGCAAACTTTGTCAAGGCTCGAGCATCTCAAATGCTAAGGACGATACCCCCCACTGCTTGACAGCCTTGATTTTTGCGGCGAAAATACGAAAGTTGCGGGTATAGTCTATTGCCGATGGGGTTTCCAGCCATAATAAAGCGGTTCGTATGTTGCATGTGCGTGATGATGCTCTCGGTCTCCGGCGCGTTCGCGGCTGTATACGCTCCTGTTTCTGCTGTGGCCGCGGTGGGAGGGGACAAACTTGCCATCATCAAGGGTATTGTCCGCGATGCGGCGGGCACTCCGATCGCCGATGCCTCAGTTGCAATATTTCGCGGAGGCACCTCAAAACTCCTGAAACAGGTTACTTCTGGACGTGACGGAAGTTTCCTGGCGAGGATCGTGCCGGGTTCATACACGCTTCTGGCGGTGGCACAGGGATTTAATCCTGTCACGGTGCTCGGTGTCGAAGTCGGACGAGCGGCCGAGCTTACTTATGGTTTTGAACTGGAGCGCGCCGGGGGCGGCAATACGCTGCCGGAGAAACGCTTAGATCGCAACAGCTCAAAATGGCGGATCCGCGCCGCTCAGAGCGCTCGCTCGATCTATCAGAATCGCGAAGGTGAAGATCCGACAAAGGCTCGAGCCGACGTGAACGAATCGAATAGCCCGGCGGCGGCGGAGCCCCGTGCGGGACAGACCGTGGTTGAAACCTACGCTGCCGAGGGAGATCGCGGCTCGTACAAGGGCGTAAATATTGCGACCCTCTTGCCAGTTGGAGATGATGGGGATATCGTCGTAGCCGCTCAGGTCGCAACCGGGCAGGGGCCGCTCCGTCTAGAGACAGGTTTTAGGCTCAACCCATTTGAAGGTCATCAGGTGAGGCTGAACGCTTCGGCCGCGCGCTTGGGCACCGTCGAGGTTGCTAACAGCGAAAAAGCTCTCGGACAACTGTCGTTCCAGGCGCTGGATGAATGGCGGGTCAGCGGAGGCGTGATCTTGGTTTTCGGCCTGGATTATTCGCGATTCTTTGGCGCCGGTGACGACCATTCACTCTCGCCGCGTCTGGGATTGCAGTACGACCTGAACGCCAAGACCCGGCTCAGGAGTGCATTTACCACGCAAACCGAAGAAAAGACCTGGGCTCGAGCGCTTGATCTCGAGGGCCAGAGCGTGGCATTTGCCGAGCCGGTTGCGATCGACGATCTCGTGATGGTCTCCGGAAAACCGGTCATGAACAAGAGCCGCCGCCTGGAGTTTGGCATCGAGCGCGTTATAGATAACCGGTCGAGCGTTGAGGCAAATGTGTTTTTTGACACTACGCTGGGCCGCGGTGTAGGAATAAACAGTTTTTCGTTCGATACTCTTGACGAAGACGGGTTTGACGATTTTGTGGCGAACCAGCAAGGCTCGGCACGCGGCATAAGGCTTGTGTACTCACGACGCCTGAACGGACTTTTCTCTACCGCGGCGGGATATTCTTTTGGCAGCGGGCAAAGGCTTTCGCCGTCTGCTCTCTCGGATCCCGCGAACGTATTCGAGAATGATTACTTCCATTCGTTCTTTGCTCAGCTGGCCGCAGATTTCAAGACCGGCACGAACGTACGCACGGTCTACCGACTATCGCCCGAGGCGACCGTTTTCGCTATAGACCCTTTCAAAGGCAGGTTAGCGATCTACGATCCGGGTTTGAGCGTAATGGTTACTCAGAGCCTTCCTACCCTCGGTCTGCCGTTCACTGCCCAGGCCGTCGTCGATGCCCGCAATCTGTTTGACTTCCAGCCCGGCGTCACGGGCGAGGAAGGCAGCCTCAGGCTGAGCAATCATCGCCGCATGTTCCGCGGTGGGATCCAGGTCAGATTTTAATATATCGGTAGCGCCACGCTTCCGCTTTGCTCACAAGGATTCTTCCGCCGGGCAATTACGTGTGTGTCCAAATTCTCGGATTGTCGAGCAAAATACTGAATATTTTCCCGCCGCTCGCGTACCCGAATGTGCTATGCATGTGATTTTTTCCCACAATCGACGGCCTGTGGGCGGCTCATGGCGTTTTTGCTGATTGGAACGTATTTTGCGTTAAAAATGCATTGGCTAGGTATGTCTTGAGCGAATGAAGGAAAAGATGTTTACAAGTTGGAGCCTGGTGTGGCTTTTAGCCTGTGTGCTATTAGCGGCGGCGGGCGCGCTCAACTTGTCTCAGAGGGCATTTCAAAACCTTCCTCCGACCGACGGCGTCAGGTGGACTCAGACAGCCGAGGGAATTTTTGCCGATAAAGTAACGCCCGGTCTTGCGGGTTCGCGTGCCGGGATCTCAGTCGGGGACCGTCTGATCGGTATAGGCTTTGAAAGCGAGAAGACCGAGGAAATTACATCCGCGGCGGATGTCCAGATGTACCTCGAATCGGTCGGTGTCGACGGCAGCCTGACATACTTTTATCAAAAACCCTCCTATAGCTTCGCGAACAACTTCTTTTACGCGGACCTCCGACATATAGACTCTGTTCCGCGTTGGACACCGTCGATAATTTTTCTATCTATCGTAGGTATTGTCTGGCTCGGCGTGGGTATTTTCGTGCTGTTCAAACAGGGCAGCCGATCGCCGTTTGTGCTGCACTTTGCAGCTGTTTGCCTTGCGGCCTTTGTATTTCATACCTTTCGCTCAATAGGTATAGGACGCGATTTCGATCTTGCGGTCGACCTGTTGGATAATATCGCCCTCGCCTTCTTTGCCCCGCTGTTCCTTCACTTTTGCATCAGGTATCCCGTTACGAGCTCAGTATTTACCGAACAGCGTTGGAAGACGTTTATCCTGTACGCTCCGGCCGCCGTTTTTTCCGTGGTCTTGATGTTCGTCTCGCTTGTGCCCCAGCTTGTGCCCGAATTTGGCCTGACGGCGGCAATAGCCCGGCTAAGCGACAAGTTCAATATTTTTGGCATCCTCTATCAGGCAAATTTTTATCATTTTGTTCTGGGGGTTTCGACGGGCGCGGGTGTGCTGGTATGGCGCGTGTTCCGCAGCCGTCAGCCGGTGGTCCGCCAGCGTCTGAAGTGGACTATGTGGGGTACCCTTGCGGCGATCACCCCCATCGTACTGATGCGGCTCACCGAGCTGCTTGCGATCCCGATCCCGGACGACAATTTCAGCGCGGCCATAACCACGCTTCCGCTAGCGCTGATCCCGATCAGTTTTGGTCATTCGGTTGTCAGGTACCGTTTGATGGATGTCGATGTCGTCGTCCGGCGAGCTCTGGTTTATGCAATGACGACGGTCGCGATCGCAATGATGATCGGCGCCGTTGCGCTCGGCCTGGTATTTCTCGCAGTCGGCAGCAATCTCTCCAACCCCGAGATAGCGCTTCGTGCCTTGATCGCGATCGTCGCGATGGGAGCTATCGTAATGCTGAGCGAGCCGCTGAAGAAGTTTCTTCAGGAGCGCGCCGACCGGTTTTTTTACGGCGAACGTTATGATATGCGGCAGGGTCTGCTGGATTTCGGAAAGACTTTGTCCGCGACCACGGCGCTCGACCCGTTGTTAGACGGTCTGACGGAACGTCTTCGCCAGGTGCTCGACGTGGAAAAGGTTGCCGTTTTTCTTGAAGAAGAGACGGAATACGAACATTATAGGCTGGCAAAATCGGTCGGCCTGAGTTCGAACTACAAGATGCCCGCGGATTTCAGGACAATGATCCGCCAAAAGAGCGCCGCGGGCGGCGTTGTTCGGGCGGACGAATTTGAAGCGGCCGAGGTCGAGAGAAACGATGTAGAATTTAACGGGAACGGAAACGGGAACGGTTACGGCCATCGCAGGACCGTGGTGCGCCAGGAGCTGCACTATTACGTCCCGTGCGTGGCAGGCGGCAAAATGGCCGCCGTGATCGGACTCGGCCGCGCCAAGGATGGGTCGTTGCTGTCATCGGAGGACCTGGAAATTCTGAGAACTGTTTCCGGTTACATCGCCGTTGCCATTGAGAACAGCCGCCTCTACGGCCAACAGAAAGAGCACACCGAGGAGATGGCGCTCTTAAAGGAATTCAACGAGTCGATAGTTGAATCGGTAAATGTCGGCCTGCTCGCGGTTGACGAGTCGGGCCGGATCACGCGGTGCAACTCGCCTTTTGAGCAGATGATGGGCCTCAGCCGCGAGCAGGTGGTCGGCCAACTGGTCGAGGATGTTTTCGACGAAAGCTTTGCGTTAAATCTCGAGACAATTCTTGGTAAATCGCGCTGGCACCTGACAGAAATTCGAAACGCCTACAAACTGCATACCTATGATAAAGCGGGCAGATCGCTCATCATAAACGTGGCAGTGGCGCCCCTCAGGTCTATCTCTAACCAGCAAACGGGTGCGATCATCGTTCTCGAAAACGTCTCTTCTCGCGTCAAGCTGGAGGAAACCCTGCAGCAAAGTGAGAAACTTTCGAGTATCGGCCTGTTGGCCGCTGGCGTGGCCCATGAGGTGAATACGCCCCTGACCGGAGTGTCGAGTTACACTCAGATGTTGCTCGGCATGATCCCCGAAACCGATCCGAAGCACGCCCTGCTTCAGAAAATGCAGAGGCAGACGGACCGGGCGTCTAACATCGTCGGCAATCTTCTCAACTTTTCGCGCACAGGAAGTGCTGAGGAGTTTGGCGAGATCGGGATCAACAAGCTTCTAAATGACACGCTGCAGCTTCTCGAGCCGCAGCTCAGAAAATCAAGTATCGAGATCGTCAAGGACTATAGCGACGACGTGCCCCCGATCGAGGGCAGCGCGGGCAAGCTGCAGCAGGTGTTTACAAACCTGATTCTGAACGCTCGCGACGCGATGTTTGATGGCGGAACCATCACCCTGCGAACCGCGGCCGACGGTGTCGATGGCACCGTGATCGAGGTCTCGGACACCGGCGAAGGAATTCCGGCGGAGAATCTCAAGAAAGTCTTTGATCCTTTCTTCACCACAAAAGGGGTGGGCAATGGCACAGGACTCGGGCTTGCGGTTTCGTACGGCATCGTTCAGGAACACGCCGGAACCATTGAAGTGCAGAGCAGCGAAGGAGAGGGAGCAACATTTCGCCTCGTTTTCCCGGCCGCTCGCCGGCCCGACCTTCAGCGAGCGGTAAGCTAAGCGCCCTGGTGCCAGAAGCCGAGGCTGTGCAGAAGCGAGCGCCCGGGCTAGGGCGTAACTTTCAACTTGAGCCACACGCGGCTAGCTAACGCGCAAGCCTCCAACGCTAACCGCCGACCTTTTCCCTTCCCGTCCTGGCAAAATAGATCGCCGCTATTACAGCCACAAACATTATTACGGCCGCCGCCCAAAAGGTGCGAAAGATCGTGAGCCGGTCCACCTTGTTAAAAGAATTGTTGAGCAAGACGCCCCCGATGAGCGGTCCGATGGCCCTGGCCAGGCTGGCACCCGACTGCATCACGCCCATCACTCGGCCCTGTTCGTGGTCGCCGGCGTTCTTTGAGGCAAGGCTGGAGAGGGCGGGGGACGCAAATGCATTGCCAAACGATAAAAAAGCGAGAACGATCAGCAGACCCGTCAGGCCGCCGAGATTCGGCGACGAATATGGCATCACAAAGAGGCTCACAGTCAGAACGATGCAGCCGAAGACGGCGAGTCTCGCTTCGCCAAACTGTTTGGCTGCCATCCCAAAGACCCCGCCCTGCATTATTATCGCAATCAGCCCAACATACGCGAAAAGATACCCATTCTCCTCGGCGTTATATTCGAATGTGAAAGCGGTAAAGAGCACGAACGCGTACGTCATGATCGAAAACGCGGTTATCAGCAAAAAATAGACGATCGCGATTGTCCGGAACTGCGCGTCGCCAAGCGAAGCAAAGAGCTCCGCGAAGCGCCCGAGGGCGGGCTCGTCTCCCGCTGCACGCGGCTTCAACGACTCCGGCAGGATGAAATAGAGGGCGGCCGCGTTGGCGAGAGAGAGAAATCCGGCGAAATAGAACGGTACATGCACGCCGT
Organism: Pyrinomonadaceae bacterium; assembly: GCA_035536695.1. GTDB lineage: Bacteria > Acidobacteriota > Blastocatellia > Pyrinomonadales > Pyrinomonadaceae > OLB17. The sequence goes on from DATLNN010000420.1 coordinate 9,416, forward strand.
ATTTGCTCAGGAGACCCGCCAGTGCCGGACCGAGGATGAATCCGAGCCCGAAGGCGGCCCCGAAAAGGCCCATTCCTTTGGCCCGATTCTCACGGGTCGTGATGTCGGCGATGTAGGCTTGTGCTGTCGATATGTTTCCGCCGGTGATACCGCCGATTATGCGGCCCAAAAATACCAACACGAGCGTGCCCGCCGCCCCGATGACAAAATATCCTACCGCGGAGCCCAACAGGCTGATAAACAGTATCGGCCGACGCCCGTACGTATCAGAGAGCCGCCCGAGGATGGGCGAAAAGAAAAACTGCATCCACGAATAGATCGAAAATAGCAAGCCAATCTCAAACGGGGTCGCCTGAAACTGTTCTGATGACGCGTAAAACGGCAGAATCGGGATCACCATGCCGAAACCGATCAGATCGATAAAGACGGTGACGAAAATTATTATGAGAGGCCCCGTAAAGAATTTGTCGTCAGTCTTCTCAGTCTGCATGTTTCAGCGCGTCGGCGAGACGGGAGATAGGAAAGTTTAGCAAAAATTGTATTCATAGTAGAATTGTATAAACACGAGCAAGGAGGTTCCGCACGCGAATGCACCGAATTATCATGCCTCAGGTCTTATTTATTTTATTGACGGCCTCTTTTTTTTCTATGTACCAGGAAACGCCCGCTCAGAGAAAGCCCAGGCCGGCCAAATCGCCCGCCGCAGAGGTAAGACCCATGCCGCCGGAGGTGTCGTATGCCGTTTCGATGTCGAAACCGTCAACGCATCTTCTTGAGGTTGAAATGCGGGTCA
>DATLNN010000421.1:0-4460 GCA_035536695.1 Pyrinomonadaceae bacterium
GGGAACCGTCTGCTTTAACCCGCTCGGCGACCTGCTGCAGTGCGGCTCGTCGAGTCTGAAATGGAAAACCGATGTGCGCCCGTTTAATTTAGGTTTGGAGACGGTTTTGCGTCTGCGCCCGATAAATTTTAACTGGAAAGAAAGCGGACTTGCCGACTTCGGACTCGGCGCGGAAGATGTGGCGAAGGTCGCGCCGGAATTGACCTTGACCGACGAACAAGGCGAAGTCAAAGGCGTGAAATACGACCATCTGAACGTCGTTTTCATCAATGCCTTCAAAGAACAGCAAGCTCAAATCGAAGCGCAAGACCGGCGAAATGAAGCTCAGCAAAAACAGATCGAAACACTGCGGGCGAAAAATGATGCCCTAAAAAAGCAGAACACCGCAACCGAAGCCCGCCTCGTCGTGCTGGAACAGATGATGCGGCAGCTTATGGAACAAATGTCAACAACACCGCAACCGAAGCAACGATGACGAGGCAGCGCCCGGACGCGAACTATGAAAAACAGAATATTTCCCGGTCACATACTCTTAGCGATTTTTGCGCTCGTCAGTTTTGCCGAAACAACGACTGCCCAGTCGGGTGGGAATTTTGCGATCACTCAATCGGTGATCGCCGGAGGCGGCGGGGCGAGCAGCGGTGGCGTTTTTAGTGTTCAAAGCACCGTCGGCCAGCCGATTGCGGGCGGGCTGATCGGCAATGATCCGTTTACGCTGTTTAGCGGGTTTTGGGTGCCTGAATTGCTTGGGCCTCAGCAGGCGCTGCAATTTAGCGCGGCGGCTTACAGCGTTGGCGAGGCGGGACCGGAGGCGACAATTACGGTGACACGGATGGGCGGCAGCGGCGGCGCGGTCGGCGTCAGTTATTCGACATCCAATGGAACCGCGACCGGCGGCGGAGCCTGCGGCGGTGTGGTTGATTACCTCACCCAGGCCGGAACATTGGCTTGGCCAAACGGCGATGGGGCGGCAAAAACGTTTACCGTTCCTGTTTGCAATGACATTTTGGCCGAGGGCAATGAAACGGTAAATCTCGCCTTGGGGGCACCAACGGGCGGAGCGGTTCTGGGCGCACAGAACACTGCGGTTCTGACCGTTTTAGACAACGATGTCGCGGCTACTCCGACACCGACGCCGACTCCAACACCAACTCCAACACCAACTCCGACGGGAACGCCGACTCCAACGCCAACACCGACTCCGACGCCGACGCCGACTCCAACACCAACTCCGACGGCAACGCCGACCCCAACGTCAACACCGACTCCAACTCCGACTGCGACACCGACACCAACGCCGACGCCAACACCGGCGCCGGGCGGGTTTGAAGGTGATCTGGCCGGACGGTTCACGGGCGATGGATTGTATCGGTCGAACGATCTGCAGGTGATGAGGGATTTCTTTTCGGGCGACGCCGTGAATCCGGCGTTTAATGAGTTTCAAAGGGCTGACTGCGCTCCGTACGAGACGCGAGGCGACGGGCGCATAACGGCCAGCGATGTGCAGCAGATGAGGAATTACATTGCGACTTTGAGCGAACCTCAGCAAGCGGGCGGGCCCATGGAACCGTTACCGGCATCGCCGGCCTTTTGGACGCCGGTCGACGACGAGGACGAAAAAGCCGGTGCTCGAACCATACGTATTGTCTCGGCGAAGGCAGTTTCGGACGACGAGGTGACGGTTTATCTCGAAATGGATGCGCGTGGCGATGAGGTTGCGGCTAGCTTTACCCTGAATTTCGACCCGGCGATCCTCGGTGATCCGTTTGTCGAGATCGGCCCGGACGCAGCCCGTGGCACAACGCTCACTACAAATAGGACGAAAGTCGCGAGCGGTCAAATAGGCGTCCTGCTCGATTCCGGCGTACCGTTTAAGAGTTCGGCATCGAGCGTGATTCTTTCAGTCACATTCGATATCGCGCCCGGCTCTCAGCCCGGTTCGACATCACTGACATTTGACGACTCTTTGGTCTATCACGACATTTCGGATGCCAATGCAAGGGCGCTCGGGGTCAAATTTGTAGGAGGCACGGCGATGATCCCAGACGCCGACAGATCGCCGTCACTTGGTGAGCAACCTGGAACAAAGAGCGCGATAAAGGCCAACGGTCTGCTCCAGTTCGCTCTTCGGCACGAACTCATCCTTAGTGTGAGCAACGAGAATCGAGCCCGGGCCGAGGAGCAAGGGCTGTCCCCAGTTCGGCAGATGCGGGATGTCGGTCGTGAACCGCACTACCTTTTGCTTGAAACCATCAAGGTCAAGCATTTTGACCGGTAGGCTGTACGACAGAATTTCGAGTTCGCCGCGACCGCGTATCAAGCTAACCAAAACATCGCGGATCGGCTCCATCGGTGTCGTAAGGCGAATGAGCAAACCAGCTTCGGCATTCGGCGGGATGACGTTGAGTGCGACGCCGCCGTCAATTGTTGCGATGTTACAGGTCGTTTCGCCAAAAAAATCGTCATTCGGAAACTTTGTATGTCGAACGTCCTCCAAAATATCTAGCAGCTTCTCTATCGCCGAATCGCCTTGTTCGGGATATGCTGAATGCGCGGCCGTACCCGTTGTGCGGATCATCGCACGAAAAGCGCCTTTAGAACCGATGGCAAGATCATTATCCGTCGGCTCGCCGTTGATCATGTACTCACATTTCGCCGCAAGCCGGTGATTGTTCGCCACCTTGGCACCGGTCGACGCACGCTCTTCCTCTACCGTGTAAAGCAAACCGATGTCCTCGATCCCCTCTTTCCGCAGCAATTCCGCCGCCGTGATCTGGGCCGCGATTATGCCTTTTGCATCACACGAACCGCGACCGTAAATTTTCTTGTCGTCCTCCGTCGGAGCAATAAACGGCGGCACTGTGTCCATGTGCGTCGAAAGCCAGACACGGGGTGTTTCGTTTAGGTACGCGATGACATTGTTCTGATTTTCGGTCACCGGTTGCAGCTCAACCGTCCAGCCAAGCGACTGGAGATAGTCTCGGAGAAAAAATCCTACAGCTTCTTCTTCCCCCGAGATCGAAGGCACATTCATCAGTGCTTTGGTCAGATCGAAGATATTCATCGACTGGTATTTCTTGCTAATATGGGTTTCGATGCACTTCATGCGGTTACTCTTTATTGCTCTGGCTTGCCTAGCGGTAACCGTGCTGCTAGTCAGCCTTTTAAATTCACTTATCGACTCTGTCGCCGGATGCTACGAGAGCGACACCTGTTTACAAACGCCAATCCTGGCTACCATCGCATATACTCTCGACGCGGTTAAACATGTTGTATATTTCGCGATCTTTCCACTCGGAGCCGTTTTTGGCCGCCGCGATTTTCGAAAGCTCTTTCCCAAAAGCCGTCTCCCCCGCCGGGTCGCTCGGATCGGTTTTTCGCTGATACCTCTGTTCCTGCTGCCCCTCACCTATATTTTTGCGCTTCGTCTTTTCTAAAAGAATTGCGCGTGCAGCTTCTTAATTACGTCCGCGACGGATTCTTCCTTAATGACAAAGGTCAGGTTAACACGCGACGCGCCGTGCGAGACAAGCGCGATGTTCACGTCGGCCATAGCCGAAAAGACCTTTGCGGCGAGGCCGGTACTGGCCCTTAGGCCCTCGCCGACGACACAGACCACAGCGTAGCCGGAGTCGACCTCAACATCACCCAGACGTTTTAGCTCAGTCACGATCTGGTCGATCGATTCTGTGTTATCAAGCGTCAGGGCGACAGAAACCTCCGACGTCGTAACCACATCGATCACCGTCCGGAACCGCTCGAATATCTGAAAGAGCGCGCTCATGAACCCATAGCTGCCGAGCATGCGGGCCGACGTTATCCGAAGTATTGTGATGTTTTTCTTGTGAGCGATCGATTTGATCTTATTCGGGGCCTCACCGGAATCCGCGAGCACCATCGTGCCGATCTCGGCTGGTGCAAAGGTGTTGCAGACGCGAACCGGTATCGAGTTGTCAACAGCTGGCTTGATCGTCTTCGGATGTAGTACTTTTGCGCCGAAGTATGCCAATTCGGCCGCCTCTTCATACGAAAGCACCGGTATCGTGCGTGCCTCGGCGCACACGCGCGGGTCGCACGTCATGACACCGGTTACGTCCGTCCAGATCTGCAGCTCGGCAGCATCGAGGGCCGCAGCAATGATCGCCGCCGAATAATCGGACCCGCCGCGACCGAGCGTTGTCGTCTCGCCGCTGCGATTGGCGCCGATAAACCCTCCCAATATTGGGATATCGCCGGCCGCTATGAGCGGTTCGAGTTCGAGCTTCACTAATTCCGCGGTCTCATCGGGAATCGGGTGTGCGCCTCCGTATTCGTCATCCGTTACGATCAGCCGCCGCGCGTCTACCTGGCGGGCTTGGATGCCCTTGGACGTCAAAACCTCGGCCAAAAGCCGGGACGACAACTGCTCGCCATAGGAAACTATCGCGTCTTTGAGCATCGCGAGCGGCAGACTCCGTCGA
>DATLNN010000422.1:0-6581 GCA_035536695.1 Pyrinomonadaceae bacterium
ATGGCCTGATCCGAAACCAAAAGCGTAAACCTGATCCAGGACTAACAATGAACCGTAAACCAATAGGAGGACTAAACCATAAAAAGTGTCAACTTTTTTCAGGACGATACACTCTGTGGGACAAACGGGACAACGGGACAACCGGGACAAGCGGGACATGGGACAAGATGGCGGTCGGCAGCTGGCGGACGAAGGCCACTATCGCATGGCACTGAAAAAGGCCGCATGAACGGGATCGTCCATCGCGGCCTTTGCTTGTTTTCTAAACTCTAGCTACTGGTTTATCGGAGTAGATTCGACAAACCTTGGCAGAGTGATCCCCTGGTTCAGGTAGACGCCGAACTCGGTTCCGGATGTTACTTCGGCTTCTTTGCCTTTCGTATAGCGGTCGCCGAGGAATCCGGCTCCGGCTCCGAGGAGGCCGCCGATAAGCGCCCCTTTGCCGCCGCCGACCGCGGCGCCGAGGATGGCACCGCCCGCGCCGCCGCCGCCGATGAAGATGATCTTACGGTTCTTCATCTTCTTGCCGCCGACCGTGCCTTCATTGTCGCTGCTCGTGTTTCCTTCGAGGTCGGTCAGCGAGCCATTGATAGCACGCAACCGTCCATTGGGCAGGCGAATAGAGTGAAAGCTCGCGTCGATCGCACCCGGCTTACCCTCGTTGCGTGCGCGTGTTACCGAATCCACACGCCCGTTTATAATGCTGCCTACCGGAACTACAACCACACCGTTTGTCGAATAGACCGGCTCGGTCACCGTTGCGGTGAAAGTATTGCCGACCTGTGCGGTCTTTGAACTGAGTGTCCTGTTCATTCTCGCCCGAATCACGGAGCCTGAGGCGACCGAATACATCGGGATCGACGGCGTGACCACTCTCTTGGCCACGACCTTTCGCTTCAGCACGGGCTTTCGTTTCTGTCCGAAAGCGTCACTCGCCCCAAAGGCCACAAAAAGTGCCAGTACGGCACAAACGCTCTTTACACTTATCATCCGCTTCATAGTATTCATCCTCCCCTGACTGGTAAGCTGGATCTTTCATAGACACTCCAGCCGCCCATTTGATTCATACACAGCAAAATCGTTGTATTGATTTTTGGTGCAAATCAATTCCACGCTATCATCATCCAAAGATCAAATAAGCCCGCGAGGGGTTTTTTGGGGAATGCGGGGCCATTGGAAATATGTTGTGAGCGTTAGCTAATTTCACAACTATTCCCTGCAGCGGCCCCCGGTTCTTGATTCCGGGGGTCAACTCATTTAGGGAACGCGTAAAGCAAGTTTTAGCAAGAGGGCCATTCACCTAATGCAGCTATTGCCACCGACGTTTCTTCTCTTCGCATTGAATCTGCTTGACGCTCTGCTTACGATCGTCTGGGTCCGCACAGGCGTTGCGACCGAGGGGAACCAGCTACTGGCCCATCTGCTGGATATTGGCAACGGGCCTTTTCTGGGCGTTAAGGTCGCGATAGGAGCGGTCGCCGCATTTGTGCTTTTCCGGTGGGGCACCCGGCCGTTGGCGCGTTATGGATTGGCCGTCGCCCTTGCAGTTTATCTTGGCCTAATGGGTATCCACTTGTTTACCGGCCATGCCGCATTTGGGGTCGTCTCGGCGACGGCGATAGATGAGTGGGCTGAGTTCTCGGGGCAGCTTTTGGCTTTATTTTTCTAGCATACTTCGACCTTGAGTGAAAACCCGGCCCCGGCGTTTCGAGCGAAACATCGGGCCGTTTTTTTGCGTACTCATAGGCACAACGCAGACGCGTTTTTTAGGCATCATATCGGATGTATTAAATTTGAAAAAGGTTAGGTAGAACATATGGCGAACAATCCGGTTTATCAGATCTCAGCACGGCAGATCCTGCTGCTCGCAGTCGCATCCGCCCTCATAGCGGTAGGTGCGACAGCTCTTGTTTATAATCTAAGCGAAATCTGGAAAAACAGCGGCGGCGGGGCCACGCTTGCCGAATCCGCGCCGCCGGCCATCATTTCCGACCCGTCGCAGGTGTCAGACGAGCAGAACAGCATCGAGGTCTATAGGGCCATGAGCCCCGGTGTTGCGTTTATCAATACGACCTCGGTTCGGCAAGGCTGGTTCGGCGAGCAGGAAGGCAGCGGCAACGGGTCGGGTTCTGTGATAGACACCCAGGGACACATTCTCACTAACTATCATGTTATCGAGGGCGCTCAGCGTCTGACCGTCAGTTTTGGTAGTGACAAAATGTATCCCGCCAAGGTGGTCGGTGGCGATCCGGATACCGACCTCGCTATAATTAAGATCGAGACCCCGCCCCCGGGATTGACCGTTATTCCACTCAGCGATTCGGACAAACTGACTGTTGGGCAAAAGGTGCTTGCAATAGGAAATCCATTCGGCCTCGACCGTACGCTAACGACCGGTGTTATCTCTGGTTTGCAGCGTCCGATCCGTGCTCGTAATGGGCGCCCAATTGATGCCGCTATCCAGACGGACGCTTCGATAAACCCGGGCAATTCCGGCGGGCCGCTGCTCGACAAATATGGCAAGATGATCGGCATAAACTCGCAGATCCTTTCGCCTGCGGGCGGGTCGGTCGGTGTGGGCTTTGCGGTTCCGGTCAATACGGCGAAGCGCGTGATTCCCCAGCTGATCCAGTTTGGCGAGGTCCGCCGGCCAAAACTGGGTGCATACTTACCGAGCGTTGAAGAACTTCGCGAGCGCGGCTATCGCATGCCCGTAGACGAAGGCTTACTGGTGGCTCAGGTCCAGCCCGGAGGCTCCGCCGAGCGAGCGGGTCTGCAGGGCCTGACCTCCGATGGTACGGTTGGAGATATCATTCTCTCAGCCGAGGGCCAGAAGCTTGAAAATATGGATTCGCTTTTTCGGCTGCTTGATAAAAAGCAGATCGGCGATACAGTCAACTTCGACATCTATCGAAACGGTCGAAACGTGACGGTCCCGATCAAGTTGCTCGGAAGTCCCACGGCGACACGGCCAGTGCGTAGAACGCTTCAGTAACGAGTTGAATGCTGGATACTCGCAGCGGCGGGCTCTATGTCCGCCGCTTTTTCTATGAACGAGCTGAACAGCTTTTACAACGATGGAACCGGCTGGGTTTGCCGTCAATGCGAGAGAGAACTCCCCGGCGAGGCGATCACGACCAACAGTCACTCGCGTGCTTTTCGTGAGGGGGAGTCCGAGAGCAAAACCCCGACCCTCGCCAATCCGGCCCTCGCACGATGGACAGATAAGACCAGGCGATTTCTGACTTGCCCCAGGTGCGGTATAACAGAGGGTGTCGACTTGGCATGATCAGACCACAGCCCCCCGTAAATCAGCGGGCCCCCTGCATATCGCACGACGTGGCCGGTGTTCCTCGGCTCTTCACAATTTTTGCTAAGATTGTCACTGATGCTTCAACGCGAACTTGAGACCGCGATCGCTCTCGCCAGAATGGCCGGCTCTTCTATTCTTAGCCATTACGAGGCGGGATTCATCACGGAGCATAAGATCGGCGTCGACAATTTCAGCGAAGTGGTTACGGTGGCCGACCGCGAGGCCAGCCAGATCATAGTTGGCGGTATCGAGGAACAGTTTCCGACTGACGGAATTTTGTCCGAGGAGGAAACGGACGACATCCACCTGCGCCTCTCGCACGAACGCGTGTGGATAATTGACCCGATCGACGGCACGGCCGGATTCATTGACCACGACGGTGATTTCGTTGTGCAGATCGGACTTGCCAGTAAAGGCGTGCCTGTAATGGGTGTTCTCTACCAGCCTTTTTATGACGTGCTGAGCTATGCGATCAAGGGCTCCGGTTCGTTCATTGTCCGACAGGGCGGCGAGCCGCAAAGGGCCCGAACGTCCAACCTTTACGAGCTTCGGTCTATGACAATGGCGATATCACGTCATCACCCGAGCCGGCGCTTATCGCGGATAATAAAGGAATTCGGTGTGAAGCGGACGGTCCAGCGAGGTTCGGTCGGATTGAAAATATCATTGTTGGCCGACCAAACGTGCGACGTTTATATCTCGCCCGGCGAACGCACAAAGCTCTGGGACACGTGTGCACCGCAGGTTATTCTCGAGGAAGCAGGTGGCCGTTTTACCGACATGTTCGGCTACGAACTGCGCTACGACAAGGCCGATCTCCAAAACCGCAATGGCTTGCTGGCCACCAATGGTAAGGCTCACGCCGCCGCCGTAAAGCGTCTCGCACCCCTGCTGCGCGAATTCGGCCGCGTCCCGCACGGTGTTGGCGGGCGCGCAAATCAGTAGGACCCATTCAGGCGAGGGGGACCGCCGTCCCAATGAGCATAGAAAGCCGATGATAAGGACAAGCGGTCCCGGCGGCTCCTTGGACGGAATATATGGAGACCGATGGGATCGCCGACAAGCTGCGCCGCACATTGAACGAGATGGCTCCCACAACGCCGATGACATATGTTGCCGCCGCATCCGGCGACGGGCCGGTACATTAGGACAACAGCAAATGCTGCGAATATACCGGCAACGTTCTATTGAGCTTGCAGCAATTCGACGAACTTCTTTGCCGCCAGCGACAAGTTCCGGTCGCTGCGATGGATAACTCCTACGGTACGGATCCAATACTTTTCCCCGAGCGGGACAACGGCGAGGCTGCCAGACTTTTTGGCCTCGCTAACGGCTGGTTCGGGGACTATGGCCAGACCAAACCCAACCTCAACGGCCCGCTTGATCGTCTCGATATTGTCGAATTCGGCAACCTTCTTTACCTCGACGCCGTGGGTCTTAAAGATCTTGTCCATTGCCTTGCGCGTCGGCACGTCCCTTTCAAATAATACAAAGTCCTCGCCATCTAGGTCGCCCACCTTCATCTTCGAACGGCGAGCAAATTTGTGATCAGGCGGGGCGATCAAGACGAGGCGATTTTCAGGCATCGGTAACAGGGTCAGGCCGCGTCGAGGCTCAGGAAAGGCGAGCACGCCGAGCTCGACCGCACCGCTCAAGACATCCCTCACTACGCGAGTCGTTCGAGAGTACTCGAGATCTATCTTGGCCGACGGGAATTTCGTCATAAACTCTCGCACTTTAGACGGCAGCTCGTGCAGCCCAACACTGTAAACGGTCGCGACTTTTACGGTGCCACCGATCTTGCCCACTACTCCACGAAGCGATTCCTGAAGTTCGTCGTATGCATTCAGCACTTTTCGCGATTCACGATAGAAGACCTCGCCCGCCGGCGTTAAGTTGATCTCGCGACGACCGCGAATGCGCTCGAGCAGCCGCCGCTTGAACTTGTCTTCAAGCGTTCGGACCTGTTGGCTCACGGCCGACTGCGTGATAAAGTTTCGCTCTGCGGCGAGCGAAAAGCTTTCTAGATCGACGAGATCGCAGAACACTTTCAGGGTTTCGATGTGCATGCCACAAATATAAATAATACTAACTCTAGGATGCAAGTTATTTCATTTCAGCTAATAATTGACTAGGTTATAATCGGTCATATGTTGTATTCACCGGACACCAGACTAGGCAATGCTCGCACTGCTTTTTTTCAGACAGCGGGTTTTCCACCCGACGGCGGTTACGACGACCGCTGGATCAAGGTCCGGTATCTTCGGTTTCCGGTTAGGCTGCCCAATGTCGAGGACCGCAGACGCTCCGTACCGCTCCACGATCTGCATCACGTGCTCACCGAATATGGAACCACTTGGCGCGAAGAGGCCGAGATCTCGGCATGGGAAGTTTCATCAGGCGGGCTGCGAGGCTTTTGGGCCGGCTGGATCCTCGATCTGATGAACGTGGCGCAGGGTCTGGTAATAAATCCGCGAGGCGTGTATGGGGCATTCATGCGGGGCAGGCAGACGACAAATCTCTTCGGCAGCGATTTCGACCCGCGAATATTGGACCATTCGGTCGGTGATCTGCGCACATCGCTCAAGCTGGACAAGCCGCTCCGACCGCCGCGCTTCGCGGACCGCGTGGCGTTTGTGTACTGGGCTTTGGTGAGCATTGTCGTCTATCTCACAGCTGTTTTGATCCCTTGCCTCCCGTTGATAGCCATCTTTTGGATTTTATTTGGGTAGAATTGCGCTATATAGTGTAAGGAAAGCTTTTCACTTAGAAACTCACGTATGGCTGTTCGTTTCAGCAACACATTCCTCTTGCGCAAGCTGCATCAACTGACGGGCATCGTTCCGTTAGGGATGTTTTTCTTTGTGCACATGTTTACAAACTCCTCGGCACTGAACGGCGCCGGCAGTTTTAACGAGCATGTTAAGGACATCCACGAGATACCATATCTGCTGCCGATCGAGATATTCGGCATCTTTTTGCCGCTGCTTTTTCATTCGGTTTACGGCATTCTGATCTCCGCCGAAGCTAAGCCAAACGTCCTGAACTATGGCTACGGTCGCAATTGGTTCTACATTCTTCAACGCGCGACCGGCGTGTTCTTATTCTTTTTTCTTCTGTTCCACATCCTGAATTTCAGGTTCGGCCTGATACCGGGCCTCAACTTGACGCCGGTCGCGGGCAACGCGGACAAGGCGTTTGCGATCGTTTCCGCCGAGTTTCAGATCACCTGGGTGTTGGTTCTTTATATTCTCGGCGTGCTCGCGAC
>DATLNN010000423.1:0-6077 GCA_035536695.1 Pyrinomonadaceae bacterium
TGTCCGCGCCTACCTCCCCCGTCCAGGAGTTCTGAACACTCCGAAACCGGCGGTTGTCATAGCTGATCTTCGCCATCGTTCTGTAAGCGTCCCTTGGCAACCAAAGCCATCTTCTCGCGGATCAGATCATAGCTAAAACCCCGGCGCAGGAGATGATCATAGAACTTCTTCGTATCTTCGCGAGTCTCCGGCCGGCCCTTCATACGCAGCCGCTTTTCGATCGCCGCGTTTATCAGGTCGACTTCGGGCAGCTGCGCATAAGCGTCGTCGATCGCGTCGCGGACCGTCTCGCTGCCCAACTTCTTTCGGGACATCATCTGCTGCAGGCTTCGCCGGCCCTGAGGCTTTCGCCATAGATTCGAAACTGCGACATCGCGGGCATATTGCTCGTCGTCCAGATACTTGTACTCTCTCAGCCGTTCGATAGCCGCGTCAACCGCCGACTCATCGGCCCAGGGCTTTTCCAGGAGCAGTCCGCGAAGTTCCTCGACAGAACGCGGTTTCGCCGCGAGCAGCCTGACGGCTCGGTTCATAGTTCTCTCGCGGACCCGCTCTATGTCATCCATGAGTATCAGTCCAATGATAAAAGAATCTATCACAGCAGATGAGAAAACCGGGGATACCCGCCTCTGCAAATGCAGAGGTGAATCAACTAGAATTAGACACGTGGACGGCATACTTATCATCGACAAACCCGCCGGTATCACTTCGCATGACGTAGTGGCCCGCGTTCGCCGTATTTTGAAGACAAAACGGGTTGGTCATACGGGAACGCTAGACCCGTTTGCGACCGGCGTGATGGTTATACTTGTCGGGCAGGCGACCCGGCTAGCGCAATTTCTGGACAAGGATGAAAAGGAATATGAAGCGCTGGTAAGATTTGGATTCGAGACCAACACCGGAGACCGGACAGGCGAAAGACGCGAAGAGGCGACGGCGCGTCGCGGCGACGCGGTGACAAAAGAAGAAATCGAAAATGCTCTCATTCGTTTTCGCGGCGCCATCAAACAAGTGCCGCCGATGTACTCAGCAAAAAAGGTTGCCGGAAAAAAACTCTACGAGCATGCAAGACAAGGTGAAACCCTTGAACGCAGACCGGTGACGGTCAATATCTACGAGCTCGAAATGTCAGAACCACCTGCGGCAGCGGGTGGTCCAGCCGGAGACGATTTCAGAATAATCCTGCGCGTAGTGTGCTCGGCGGGAACCTACATACGCTCGCTAGCTGAAGACATCGGCCGTCGTGTCGGCGTCGGCGCCCATCTTGCCGAATTGCGCCGCACCCGGGCCGGAAAGTTTGGCCTCGGTCCAAGTCTGTCGCTTGAACGATTGGATTCGCTCGAAGACAAACGATCTGCTTTGATCCCTATGGAACACGCCGTTTCGCATCTACCGGGTTTTATCCTGAGCAAAGAGCGGATTGAAAAAACTAAGAACGGCCTCTCGACACACGTTGCTGATGCCGTGTTTGCGAATGGTGAAACGGTTAAGATGTTGGATAGTGCCGGACAACTGATTGCCGTGGGCTTTTACAGCGCTACGGATGAAACGGTGCGGCCAAAAGTCGTTTTGATATAATATGGCGGCGGCGAGTCAAAGTCCTTCTCGATCTTTGTGCGAATCCTGATATCCTTTTGTTGGCTGTTAGCGATTCAATCCGAACACAAAGTCACAAAGGAAAACAAAGAGCACCAATCGGCGATATTGCGTCCGAGATGGAGAAATGACACATGCTGGGAATCCTCAAATTGGGCCTCTCATTCGTCATTTGGGGATCGGTCGCTGCCCTGTTGGCGTACGGGCTGTTATCGGCCGTTTTCACCCGGCAGATGAAAGACCTTGCTGCTCCGGTCTATTGCGGCGGCCGCGTTGAACAGACAGGCGGCGGCAAACGTTCGAGGTTCATTTGCCTGAACGGAAAAAAAGAAACCGACGTCACGATCTTGGCGGCCATCGTTCATCTGTTTCCCTTGGCCTTATTTGGCGGCACCATAGTCCTGGCACTGTTGGCTCGAATGATGCTGTTGTCAGCAACCAGACAAGAGGCGAAGAACGCCAATCACAACCGTTTGAATAGCCGGCCATATTCAGAGTAATACACGAAGAAGAACCTATGAAAAAACGAAATGTGGTATTGGCGGTTTGCGCAGCGGTCGGGGCGGCGGTCGCCGTCAAGATGCTTACGCGTCCGCGATCAGTAAATTGGGACGATGTTTCCGATCTTGTACCACATTCCGACCGGTCGCATTTTGTAAATGTTGATGGAATGCAGGTCCACTACCAGGCATTCGGCGACCGTTCGAAACCTCCGATCATACTTATTCACGGCTATACGGCGTCGGTCTACGTCTGGAAGACCACAGCTCCGCTGCTGGCGGATGCCGGGTTTCACGTTATCGCGCTCGACCTGTTGGGTTTCGGCTTTTCGGACAAGCCGTCGTGGTTTGACTACTCGATCCAGTCGCAGGCCCGTATGGTCTCGCGGTTTATGAACCGTATCGGCATCGGCCGAGCCACTGTCATCGGCAACTCGTACGGCGGGGCCGTAGCTCTCACCCTGGCTCTGGATTACCCTGAGCGCGTGGGCAAGCTTGTGCTGGTCGATGCCGTGATCAACAACGGGGCTAAGAACCACCCGATCCTCAAGCTGGTCAAATACCGCGGGATCGGCGAGATCGTCACGCCGTTCATAGCTGATTCGAGACTATTCATGCGCCAGCGGATGAACCACACGCTCGCACGCGCAAATCACCATCTCATAACCAAAGAACGGATCGCCGCTATCCGCCGACCTCTCTGCTCGCGCGAAGGCCACCGCAGCCTGCTCGCGACGTCGCGCGCCTGGGATGCTAGCCGTATCGAGGAGGACCTTCATCTGATCAACGCCCCGACGCTGATCATCTGGGGCGAACATGACAGCGTCATCCCGATCAAAGATGGCCACAAGCTGCATCAAGAGATCTTAAATTCGCGCTTCGTCGTTCTAAACGATTGCGGCCACGTACCGCAAGAGGAAAAAAGCGAGCTTTTTGCGGAGCTTGTCAGTGAGTTTTGCCGGGGCGGTAAAGGAGCTGTCGCAGCGAAGGAAACGGATGACATGAGCGTTATTTCCTGATCTGAACTTAGGGCTTCTTGTGCATACGTGGATTCACATCAATGGCCGAATTATTAGGGCGGAAAACGCCTATACGTCGGCCGTATCGACGGCTGCGTTCTACGGAAAAGGCGTATTTTCAACAATAGCCATAACGGACGGGAAACCCCTCCTCTGGTCAAAGCACTGGCGGCGTCTTGCGCTCGACGCGGCGAAGGTGGGCATCGATCTGACAGGGCACTCCGAAGAGACCACACGGAAGGCACTCGAAGAGCTCATCGAGCGAAACGCGGCCAAAGCGGGCCGGGCCCGCGTCACCTTTATGGACGAAATGCCGGGTCCGATCTGGACGACGGATGCTGAACGCCAAACGCTCCTTTCAATAATAACGGCGGATCGTCGCATCGTGCCGGATCACTTTCGGCTCACCGTTTCGCCTTTCGCGCTCAATTCCATGTCGCCCCTCGCGGGCGTGAAATCGTGCAACTACCTCGAAAACCTGCTTGCGCTTGATGACGCAACGCGGCGCGGGTTTGATGAAGCAGTAAGGCCGAATGAGCACGGCCAGGTGACAGGCGGCTGCATGTCTAACGTGTTCTGGCGCTTGGATGGAAGACTATATACGCCGTCGCTTGCGACGGGCTGTCTGGCCGGAACGACACGCGAATTTGTCATTGAGAGCACGGAATGTGCGGAGGTCGAAGCCGCGATAGAGGAGCTTCGGGCCGCCGATACGATCTATTTAACGTCGACGGGCATCGGGATCGCTGCGGTCGCGCAGATCGACTCAAGATCGCTCGCGCCGGCAGACCACCCGATCTTAAGTCTGTGGCCCCCGGCATGACGCGCAGGTGCGCGACTCCCAGAATGTCCCAAAAGTAACAGCCGCCGCACCTAAATCTGTTTCAGTTTTCAAATATCAAGCATCCACGACGTGTGTGGATCCTGGGTCTGTCTACCATAGCATTCTGTGCTAGTCATTGCAAGTGCTTGCATAGATGCAACATCTTTAGGCCAGCAAGGCGGGGGTTTCGGCACCTTCCGTTCACTCGACTCAGTTTTGACACATCCTCTGGTCAGCAAGGGTCTTTAACCTGAGGGTTTTGGCGCGGCTTATACGCGCGCTCTTCCGCAAGGTTTGTTCTGATTTAACCGGCCGTCTCAAATAGTGCCAGTATTTGTTTGCCCTCGTGAGAGCGCGGGTCGATGGTGCGCAGGTGTTTCTGGCCCTGCATTTCCCAGATCGCGGTAACCTCGCCCTCTTTCTCGACAGCCTGATAGGACACGTCCTCACTATCCGCCGCAGCGGACTCCGGCGGTGCCGCTTCCGTCCCTTCTTCCTGCGTTGCCGCGGCCGTTCCTTCGGCGCTCTGTGCTGCTTCCTCTTGCATCTAGATCAATATCTCCTTTCTTGCTTCCTGATCGAATAGAAATTCTGACATATTACGGGAAGGATGAAAAGCAGGGCAGCCAGGCGGGCAACATTTCTCATAGGTGTTTCCGGTATTCACGTAATCTTAGCATGTCGACTCCAGGGTTCAACATCGCCCAATACGGCGGCGACGCACCGAAACCGTCCCGCTGTTCAAAACCGCAAAAGTTTCGTATCCTAACGCAAATGTCCCCGGATATAGCCTTAACTCTCCTCCTTCTTGTTTTGGCAATTGTGTTGTTTGCCCTCGAGAAGATCCCGGTCGATGTGGTCGGCATTCTGCTGGTCATCGCCCTCGTGATGTCGCAGGTACTTACGATCCAGGAGGGAGTTGCTGGCTTTGGGAATGACATAATTATTACTATAGGCGGATTGTTCGTCCTCGTTGGCGGCCTCTTAAAGACCGGGCTGATCGATCTGATCGGCCGGCGGCTGCACCGATTTGCCGGCGGCAACGAGTTTGCCCTTACAGCCTTGATCATGGCTACGGCGGCCGTTTCGGCCTCGGTGCTGAAAAATACAACGACAACTGCGATGTTTCTCCCGGTCGCCATCGGGCTGGCGGCCCGCGCTAAGATCGCGCCCTCAAAATTGCTGATGCCCCTTGCCTTCGGTGCCATCCTCGGCGGCAGCTGTACGCTTATCGGCACCTCGACAAACCTGGCGGTCAGCGGCACCATTGTCCGGTATGGCATGCCGCCGCTGTCGATGTTCGAGTTGACCTCGGTCGGGATCATCACTCTTCTGGCCGGGATGGTATACATGCTGCTCATTGGCCGGAGGATGCTCCCGAATCGCGGAGGCGAAGAAGCGCTTGCCGATCAGTATCATATTCGCGAATACATCTCCGAGCTCCTCGTCATGCCCGAATCACCGCTCGTCGGCAAATCCCTGGGCGAGGCGAATATCAACACTGAACTCGAACTGAATGTCCTGGGCATCGTCCGGGGCGGCGAGCGTATACATGCGCCCACCTCGAGTGAACGCATTCGCCGCCGCGATTCGCTGATCGTCGAGGGGCGGATCACAGACATCCTGCGTATCAAAGAGGAGGTCGGCCTCGAGATCAGGCCGGATTTTTATCTCAACGACGTCGATCTCGAGGGCGACAATGTCGAGCTTTTTGAGCTTATGGTCATGCGCGATTCGCGATTCGTCTCGCAGACGCTCAAAACCCTCGATTTTCGCCGTCGATACGACCTCACCGTTCTCGCTATAAATCGCCATGGCGAGACATTTGTCGACAAGCTGAGCGGCGTTCCTATCCAATTCGGCGATGTTCTGCTCGTGCAGGGGGCCCGCAAACAGATCGAACCTCTTGTCTCAAACAACGATGTCATGCTGCTCGAGGACATTTCGGCCCGCGGCATGCGCCTCGATAAACGCAAATGGGCGATCGCCGCATTTTTGCTGTTCCTCAGCCTCTCTCTCTCAAAGGTCGCGGTCGGTTTTGATATCCCCCTGGCGATCTGCGTTCTCGCCGGCGTCCTGCTGCTGCTGGCGACAAAGACCGTTCGGCATACCGAGATGTATTCGCTCATCGATTTTCGG
>DATLNN010000424.1:0-9384 GCA_035536695.1 Pyrinomonadaceae bacterium
TTAATTGTCGCCGCCGTTCAATACATCCTCGATAAGGTCACATGCGGTTTCAGTGCCGTTCTCCGCACTTACCTTTTCGCCGACCTCAATGGAGCGAGTGGAATATGCAGGATCGGCCAGCAGTTTGGCGAGCTCCTGGACAAGACGGTCAACGCTCAGGCCGGCGGCGGGGATGCTTCGGGCCACACCGAGTTCGACACATCTTCGAGCATTGTCCGGTTGGTCCTGGCCGTGCGGAACAACGATCATTGGGCGGCCGGCCCTCAGGGCTTGTCCGGTCGTGCCGATGCCGCCTTGATGGACGGTGCAGATCGAGCGAGGCATCAGTCGATTGTGGGGTGCATAATCGAATGCCATGATGCCCTCAGGCAGAGATCCGTCTGGCAAGTTGCGTTTATCGCCCGTCAACAGCACGGCGCGTTTGCCGAGCCGCTGCGAGGCCTCGATCGCGATCTTATAAAAGTCATTCGACAGCCATGGCAGCGAAGAGCCGAGGGTAAAAACGATCGGCGGGTCGCCCTCATTTAAGAACCTCTCCATCTCCTGGGGCACCGGCCGCCCCGGGTCATCGCGGTCATAGAAAACGAAGCCGGTCAACACCGTGTTCGGCGGAAAATCGGGCTCGATCTTGCTCAACAGGCTTGAAAATAACCCCAGAACGAGTCTCGGCGAATGCTGTCCTTCAAAGATCGGGTTCGACCCGCGAGAAAGCCCCACCTCTTTTCGCAGATCTTGCAACGGCTCGACCCACCACTGCATTGTCCATTTGCCAATATCCATCAGCACCTGTCCGAGGATCGGATGCACCACGACCAAACTGCGAATGGCGGGAAACTGCGGGGGCGTCGGCGGGTCGTATGCGGACGCGAAAGCGATGGGAAAAAGCACAGAGGAGATCCATTTGACGCCCGTCTTCTCCGCGACGATCGGGGCCGTAAGGGGCACCTGATGCGAGACAAGCAGGTCGGCGCCGCCGCCCGTTGTAACAGCCTCAAGCGTATCGGCGTAAGTGTCGCGAACGTGCGGCATTAAAAGCTCGCGAAATAGATAGGCCGGCCCGAAGACGGTATCCGAGACCTTGCGGATCATCTCGGCGGCCTCGACCGAGGCTGGTTCTGGCAGGTCGGGGCGTACCCCGATAAACTCTAGCCCCTCTGCCTCGATCTTGTCCCGGTAGATCGATGAGGTCGCGATCACAGGATGATGGCCCCGGCTTTTGAGCTCGAGAGCGAGGGCCATATGCGGATGGATATCACCGTACGACCCCCAGGTCGTAAAAACGATCCGTTTCTTAGGGCCGAGCGGATGCACCATCTATTTCTTACCAAGCTCGACCGCGCGTTTATAGGCCGCATAGACGGCCTTCGACAATACGGTCCGCAGAGTTCCCTTTTCCATCTGATAGATGGCCTCGGCCGAGGTGCCGCCGGGCGATGTGACCATGTTACGGAGCTCGGCCGGGTGTTTGTGAGACTCCATCGCGAATTTTACCGAGCCAAGCATGGTTTCCTGCACCAACTCTCTGGCCATGTCGCGGGAAAATCCGAGATGCACGCCCGCGTCTGTCAGAGCCTCCATGACCATGAATATGTAGGTCGGTCCCGTGGCCGAAAGCGAGGTGGCCATATCGATCATGTTCTCGGTCTCGACGAACAGCTCTTTGCCCAGCGCGCTTAGTAGGTCGCGAACATGGCCCCGATCCGTGTCATCGACGGCGACGGTGCAGGTCCAGGCCGTTATGCCGGCTCCGATCTGCGAGGGCGTGTTGGGCATCGCTCGCACGATCTTTGCCGTGCCGAGAGTTTCGGCGAGATGTTCGATCCTTGCACCCGCGACTATCGAGACGACAAGTTGGTCCGGGTGCAGTACACCGTTCAGATCATCGAGCACGCGTGAGAGGCGCTGGGGCTTGACGCAGATAACGACCGCCGAATTCACCTGTCCGACGACGGCCGCGGCCGCCGGAGCATTGTCGGCTAATGCGGAGATGCCATACTTCTGCACCAGCTCGTCCCGCCGGTTCTCGCGCGGATGGCTCGCGGAAAGATTAGCGGGCTCGACGAGATCCTTTCGAACAAGCCCCGCGATCATCGATTCGCCCATCACCCCGCAGCCGACGAATGCAAGATGCATTTTCTTTAGATCGTTCGCCATATTGAATTTACTACCACGCGCGGATTTATCCGGGATGCCGATATTATCTCTTGCCGGAAAATATTCTACAATCAACTGTTCATTTGTACTGAAGGTCAGCTCGCGAATAGAGGAAGCAACTATGAAAAGATGCGCATCGAGTTACAACGCGACAGCACGCCTGATGGTCTGCCTTGCCATCCTGGTGATTGTCAATCTTGCTTGTTCGGGGATGAAAAAGCCGTGGCGTGACTATTCGCCACGGCCGTTTTCGTCGGTCGATTGGCTGGCCGGCGACAAGATCGAGCGAGGGCGGATGACTGGGGATATGTATTGCAACGATTTTATAAAATGTAAGGCTGAGGTATCGACTCGCGATGTGGCGCTCAAGACCCTGGGCGAACCCGATCTAAAGAAAACGATCGAGAACCGCGAGGTGTGGTTCTATCGCGTCGATCTTGGCATTGCGGGCGCGCGGGACGTTTTTCCTGTTTCGTTCGATCAAAAAGGCAAGGGTTCGGTTGGCGTCGTCCGTGGCGGTACGATATCCATCCTGGCAAAGGAATCCGAGTTATAGCATCTCAGGTATAAAGTAATATGCCAGACAAGGCAGGAAAACTGATGCTTGCGGTCGGCGTGACGGCTCTGGTCACGGCCGTTGTCCTGATCGGCGTTTTCCTCGGCTACCTCTACTTCCGCGACGGGTATGGCCCGGTCCCGACGATAACTTCACCCGACACAGGCAAAGGACCTCCGGGAGCGGCCTCGAAGCCTCGGCCTCGTGTCAGTTCCGGCCCGACAGCGTCTGAGATCACAACGATCAGGTTCCTCGAATCGTCCATGGGCAACACCAGTGCCATCAATCCCGCAGGGCTTTTGGGCAACATAAATGTTCAGAATTTTACGTCTAGCTCCCGGACGGTAACCTTTTTTGCTGACGGGACGGCGACCCGCGAAATAACAACTGAGAGTACGGTTAACGGCGTAAAGGCTCGGCCAAAGCTCGATAAATTTACTGCGACACTCGAACCCGGGAAGTTTGCCTCGCTAGCACAGGTTATAGCTGACAACGACTTTGCAAATGAGCCCGACTCAAAGGACATTACCTCACTTCCGATAAAGAAGGTGCTGACGATCACTTATTCCGGAGGAGAAAAGACGATAATTACCGGCCACATGGGCCGGAACACCCTCGAAACCGCCGCCATGCTTTCAGCGATATCAGAACTGGAAAAACAAATTGCGTGGATACGATCATCCTCTTAACAGCAACCCGTAATGAACATTGACGAACAGATCGAATATCTGAAAAAAGGAACGGTAGATCTCATCCGCGAGGAAGACCTTCATAAAAAGCTTTTGCGCGCTGAAAAAACGGGCGAGCCATTGCGCATCAAGCTCGGTGTTGACCCTACATCGCCTGACATTCACCTCGGCCATACTGTTGTTGTACGGAAGCTCAAGACGTTTCAAGAGCTCGGCCACACCGTCGTCTACCTAATCGGCGATTTTACCGCTATGATCGGCGATCCTTCAGGTCGTAACGTTACGCGGCCGCCTCTCATGCGGGAAGAGATCGAGGTCAACGCAAAAACCTACCGTGACCAGGTCTTTACGATCCTCGACCCTCAACGGACCGAGATCCGATACAACTCAGAGTGGATGGGGAAATTCGACGCGGCGGATTTCATCAAACTAGCGGCACGCACCACGGTCAAACAGATCCTCGAACGCGACGATTTCGAAAAGCGTATGCGGGAACAAAAGCCGATCTCGCTTCACGAGCTGCTCTATCCGCTTGTCCAGGGATACGACTCGGTCGCACTCGAATGCGATGTCGAGTTAGGCGGCACGGACCAGAAGTTTAATCTGCTTTCCGGCCGCAACCTTCAACGCGAATACGGCCAAGAGCCGCAAGTCGTGATCACGACGCCGCTGCTCGAGGGCCTCGACGGTGTGCAGAAAATGTCTAAGTCGCTAGGTAATTACATTGGAATTACAGAGCCAGCAAACGAGATGTTTGGCAAGGTCATGTCCATCTCCGACGAGCTGATGTGGAGATACTATGAACTGCTCACAGACCTCAGCATATCGGAAATTTCAGATTTGAAATTTGAAATCGAGCGCGGAAAAAATCCGCGCGATGTCAAGGCCGATTTGGCCAAGTCCATCATACGAGATTTTCATTCATCCGCGGCGGCAGATGAGGCGGAGGGCGAATTCAAGCGAAGGTTTGTAAAGAAGGAAGTCCCCGACGAAATTGAAGAGAAACGGGTCGCCCACGGCACTTACGCATTAGCCCAACTCCTGGCCGACACCGGCATGGCCTCGTCAAAGGGCGAGGCACGACGCCTGATCGAACAAGGTGGCGTGAAGGTAAATAGCGAAAAAGCCACCGAGGGGAACGCAAATATCGCCGTTACTAACGCGGGCGTCCTGATACAAGTCGGTAAGCGGCGATTCCAGCGGATCGTCGGAGCGTAAGTAGTGCGAACGTTCGGCCACGAATCGCATGATTGCGGTGCCCGTTCTTCTTGGTGCCCTCTGTGTCTTCCCTTTGTGCCCTTGGTGTTAAAGTTTTATCAAGAGGAGTGGAGTACACAACAAGATCCAGAATGAATTTGATTCTCCGGCCTAACGCGGTATACTCGCGGATACGCCCATATGGAATCATCAGCCGCAAAAAGGGTAAAACTGTCTAAGCGCATCAACGAATACGTCACGTCTGACGCACCGATCCGGCGTCTTGCAGGCAATTGGTCTCGTGTGGCCAAGGTTGCGATGGACGAGGCGGCGAGTCTTTCTCTTGAACGGGTGGAAATCCGTCTCAAACGGCTGCCAAAACGTCTCGATGGATTCAGGATCATACATCTCTCAGACACACATCACAGCCCATTTACAACGCTCGACCATATCGAACGGACCGTAAAGATCGCCAATCGGCTCAAACCCGATATGTTTGTCTTGACGGGTGATTATGTCTCGCACGAGCGCGAGTACATCGCGCCGGTTGCCTCGGCGCTTGGCAAGCTAAAGGCCAAGTACGGCATTTATGCGTGTCTCGGTAATCACGATCACTGGACCGACGCCGACCTCGTAACCCACCTGTTCCGCGGCGAAGGCATCAACATGCTCGTGAACGAGGGGTTTAGGTTTGAATCACGCGGTTCGTCATTCTGGCTGGCTGGGGTCGACGACTATATGGCCGGCAAGACGGATGTTCCGGCGGCGCTTCGGGGGTCGTTCCCTGACGAGATGAAGCTCCTGCTCGCCCACAACCCGATCATCTTTCGCGAGGCGGCCCGCGTCGGCGTCGACCTCACTCTCAGCGGCCACACCCATGGCGGGCAGATAAAGCTCCGCGATGACGAGAAACGCATCTTTCCGTCGCGAAAGCTCAAAGCCGGCCTGCACTCCAGACGTAACTCGCAGATATACATCACGCGCGGCATCGGCACTGTGGTTGTTCCGATGCGCCTCAGGTGCCCACCCGAGATATCACTGTTGGAGCTCCGATCGGCCGGATGAGTGACGCCGCGGTCTCGACAAAAGTATTCACTGTCGCAAACATCCTGACCTTTTTGCGCATGGGCCTGATCCCGCTCTTCGCGATCCTGCTTGTCTATCATCGCGACGGCTGGGCATTGGTGGTGTTCACCATAGCCGGAGTTTCCGACGGCATTGATGGTTTTATCGCCCGGAGAATGAAGCAGGAGTCAGAGTTGGGCACGATACTCGATCCGATCGCCGACAAGCTGCTGATGACCACGGCCTTCGTAATGCTGACGCTCGAGAGCGTCCTCGGCACATCTCGCGACCATCTTCCGGTCCCATTCTGGGTGACCGCAACCGTCATCGGCCGCGACATCGCCATCGTCGCCGTCGCCGGGGCGATCAATATGATGACCGGTTTTCGCGGATTCAAGCCCTCGTGGCTCGGCAAGGCGAGCACTTTCGTCCAGGTCGTCGCCGTAATTCTTATACTTGTTGCCGCCGTCTTCCCCGCTAACAACGGCCTTTTCCTACCAACGACATACGTTGTCGTAGCCGCCTTCGCCGTCTTCTCCGGCGTCCACTATATATTTCATGTGGCCAAGCTCATGCGCGAAGCCGAAAGAAACCAACAGATGGACGGATAAGCGGTGGCTATCGATCACCGCGCGCTATCGGCGATCTTGATGATCACGCTGCGGTCCCGCGGGCCATCGAACTCACATAGATAGACCCCCTGCCAGCGGCCAAGCATGAGAATGCCGTCCGAAAACGGAATAGTAACGCTCGATCCGACCAGCGAAGATTTGATATGGGCGTCGGAGTTGTGTTCAAAATGCCTGAAATTAGGTTCGTATTGCGGTATAAGTCGTGTGAGAAAGCCCAGCATGTCGCTCTTGACATCAGGGTCGGCATTCTCATTGATCGTCAGGCCGCAGGTTGTGTGCTGGGTGAACAGAACGCAGACTCCTTCTCTGGCGCCGGCCTCACCCAGCGCGCTTTGCGTTTCGGATGTAATGTCGATCATCTCCTCGCGCTTTGAGGACTTGACGGCGATCTTCTTCATAGGATCGGATGCCCAGTAGTTTCGGTTAGTATAGCAGAAGGGATGATTGCAGAAGAGAGCGCGTAAGCAAGGGCTTAACGCCCAAGGTTGGATGTTAAGCCTCGCTAAAGCCCGGGCTTCAGCAGTGTCCAATCATACAAAATGGACGAACAACCGTGACAATGGGCACGGCGAATAATTGAGGGGTTTAAGACTTGATGAGACGAATATCGAGATACATACTTTTCGGCGCCATTAGCCTAACGCTCGCGGTATCGTTGCAAGCCCAGAACCGATTCGAGGGCTATTCCCTCACCGTTGAGGCCGACAGCGGAGGGGCCTGTCCCATCCGCTATCTCCCCGGGGCTGGCGACGGGAACGCCATCGATGTCTTTCTGGCAGGAACATCTCAGCGAGATCGGGCAACAGGGTTGGCAGGATGCGACGGCAGCCGAGTCGAGGGCAATAGGGTCTTCACAAACAGCGATGGGAAATGGTGTTTCGGGGGCGAAGAGGAACTTTATGAGATCAAGCTCCGAAATGGCGTCACGTACCTCTGGCCCGGGCTCAACAAAAACTCAGGTGTCTACAATGTTAAAGACTTTCGTCCGGTAACGCGGTCGGCGGGGCCTACGCCTCGGTATGTTTTCTCCGAGCCGTCTGATTATACAAAGACGATAAAGAACGCTATCGCGTATATTACTGCGCGTCAGGGCGGCGTACTGCGGTTTCCCGACGGCGATTACATTGTCGGCACGCTTGACGGCACACGCCGCGACCCGAGCTATCAGGCCATCACACTCCCGTCAGGCATCATCGTCGAGGGAGCAAGCTGGAACCAGTCGATCCCGACGACAAACCTGCCTCCGCGCACGAGCGCAACGCGCATCCGGCTCCGTCATGAGAACCAAACCATTTTTCGTATCGGCGGATGTACCAACAACGTAACTGTGCGACAGCTCGAATTGCTCGGCAACTCAGCGCTCTATGGCGAGGTCCCGCGGAGCCATCTGGGAAACTATGGTATCGAGGCCGTCGGCAAATGGGCGATAAATCCCGCCACCGGCGAGCAGACACCCAACACGACGCAGGGAATAAAGGTCGAGAATGTAGTATTTCAGAATTTCGACAAAGGATTTTACGTCCACAACGCTAACGATAAGGCTTGTGTGGCCCGCGAACAGGCGTGTGGCCAGTGGCAATTTGACTACGTCGTGCTCGATCACGGCATCTTTATCAACAACAAGACCGGCCTTTGGATCGACACGTACGACACGGACTGGGTGATCCGGAACTCGTTCTTTTCCTATGTCGCCTCTAACGCGCCCGGCGACGGCATACGTTTGGAAAAGGCGGGTAACATGCTTATCGAGCAGACATTCGGCGGCGGATACAATTACGGGCCGCAGATCGGCGGCACGTTCCTTCATGTCGACACAGCGACATCCGTCACGATCATCGCCTCCGCTTCCGAGCGCTGCAGGCGAAGCATCTATACAAACCCGGCCGGTTCTATAACATCGATGATGTTCAACGTGATCGGCAGCACGTTCGGCGACAAGATCGACCTCAACGGGCGGCTGAATTATGTATCGAGCGGCAATTTTTACCTCGCGCGAACGCTCGACGCCGAGCCGTCGGTGACGATCACGTCCGTTAACGACCGCTACTGCTATGATTCGCAGGTGTTGCCCGGAAGGTGCACTGACGAAGCCGGACGGACGGTGGAGAACCCGGGCATAACCGGCGGCCGCCGCATGTTCGAAACCGGGCGGGTGGGCGAGGCTACGCCGGGGAATCGGATAGAGGGGAAGCCAAACTTCTTTGGCTACAACGTTCGCATCGGCGACGGGCTGCTGCAATTTGATCCGGTAATCGGCTTCAAAGACATTACGGCCTGGGCGGCGGCCGGCGGCGGGACGCGGCCGCGAGTCGAGGACGGAGCTCTTGTCTATTGCAATGACTGCCGAAAAACCACCGCGGGCGTTTGCTCTCAAGGGACGGCTGGGAGAGATGGAGCTTTTGCGAAGCGGATCAACGGACAATGGCGGTGTGACTAGAGATAAGAATAATTTCCGCCCCATTCTGGGTGGCCAGTATCCAATTGCGCAAGCCCGCACGTAAGTAAGGGCGGTTCACGCTCACGGCCGTATAGGATGTTCCGTCCTTACTTAGTGGGGGCTTGTGCGGTTTTTAGCTGGTTTTAGATCCGGGTCCCAGTTTCGTGGAAGCCGCAGCATGGTATTTTGCTCGTACGACGGTCTTAATATTGCCACGAACGTGAAAATCCCCCTCGATCTCGACCTCGAGCGGACCGCAGGCCGCGACAAAGTCCTCAAGAATGATGTTTATTACATGCTCGTGAAAGATCTTTACACTTCGAAAACCGTTGATGTAGAGCTTTAGGCTCTTTAATTCGATACATCGAGTGTTCGGCACGTATTTCAGGCGAATGACCGCGAAGTCAGGAAAATCCGAGAACGGACAGATAGCAGTGAATTCCGGCATCTCGAATTCGACCCAGATCTCCCGCCCGGCGAATTCGTAGGCGAAAGTATCGAGGGGAAAAAGGTCCATTTCGTTCCGCGGCGTGGGCCTTATGTCGAGCCCCTGCTGGTTATGTTCAGTGTTGATCGGTTGGTCGAGCATAGGTGTTAGATGGTGTGCGAAAAGCCGGTGCTTGCCGCTCTATTTGCGGGGAAGCCTCCCTGCCC
>DATLNN010000425.1:0-15593 GCA_035536695.1 Pyrinomonadaceae bacterium
CCCGGGGCTCGGTGTGAATTTGACCGGGTCTTCGGCATTGATCCGGCATTCGATCGAGTGGCCCACGATCTGAACTTCATCCTGCGTAAATCCAATATTCTCGCCTGTGGCTATTCGTATCTGATTTCGAACTATATCGGCAAGGGTCACCATTTCGGTCACCGGATGTTCCACCTGGATGCGCGTGTTCATCTCCATGAAGTAGAACCGCTCGTCCTCATCGAGCAGGAATTCGAACGTGCCCGCACTTGAATAACCGATCTCCTGACATGCCTTGACCGCCACGGCACCCATTTCGTCCCTGAGGCGCGTAGAGATGACAGGCGAGGGAGCCTCTTCCAGCAGTTTCTGATGCCGGCGCTGAATGGTGCACTCACGTTCGCCGAGATGTATTACATTCCCATGTTCGTCAGCGAGTACCTGGATCTCGATGTGGCGGGGCCGTTCTATATAGCGTTCGATGTAAACGGAACCATTCTTAAACGCGTTCAAGGCTTCGTTCTGAGCGAGCTCGAGATTTGTCGCGAGCTCATCCGCGGACCTGACGATCCGCATTCCCCGGCCACCGCCGCCAGCGGCTGCCTTAATAATGACGGGGAATCCGATCTCGAGAGCCAGCCGGCGTGCTTCCTCGGCGGACTCGATGGGATCGGGACTGCCCGGCAGGATCGGCACGCCCGCGGCAGTCATAGTTCGGCGTGCCTCGACCTTGTCGCCCATCATTGCGATAACGCCGGGCGTAGGGCCGATGAATTTGATATTGCAGTCCTCGCAGATCTTAGCGAAAGTAGCCGATTCGGCCAAAAACCCGTAGCCCGGGTGGATGGCGTGCACATTCGTGATCTCGGCTGCGCTGATTATTGAAGGTATATTAAGATAGCTCTCGGCTGAGGCGGCCGGACCGATACATAGAGCCTCATCGGCGTACCGGACGTGCAGAGCCTCGCGGTCCGCTTCGGAAAAAACCGCAACGGTCTTTATACCCATCTCCTTACACGTCAGGATGACGCGTATGGCGATCTCGCCCCGGTTAGCGATCAGAATTTTGCGTATCTCACGCATAAAAGACTTTAGCCACGGATTACACGAATATCACGAATTAAATGAGATCCCATTCGTGCTATTCGTGTAATTCGTGGCTAACCTATTTTCTAATTCCAAACAACGGCTGGCCGTATTCGACCGGCTCACCGTTCTCGACGTAGATCCTAACGACCTCGCCGGATACCTCGGCCTGTATCTCGTTCATCAGTTTCATGGCCTCGACGATGCAGACGGTCGTCTCGGGCGACACGGTGCTGCCTTCGGTGACGTAGGCTTGTTTATCGGGGCCAGGCGATCGATAGAATGTGCCGACGATCGGAGAGGTGATCTTGAAGAGATCGGCGTCCGGATCCGCGGCGGGGCTGGCGGGGGCCGCCTCAGCTGGGACACCTAACGCGGTTGAGGGCGGGGGGCTCGCGACCGGTGCTGGCTGAAACAGAGGCTGTGCTGAGGCCTTGCTCAGGCGGACCCGAATATTCTCGTTTTCAAACTCAAAATCGGTGAATCCGTGCTCGATCACGAGGTTGGCAAGCTCCCGTAGCTCATCCATATTAAACGATGGATCGACGCCCGACATATGCTTGCGGGAGGCCGCCGTGTTTTTCTTTTCCACCACTATTTGGTCGTCCTTGGCTTTTGCCCGAGCCGATGTTTCGCTCATTCTCGACCTGCCTTCGCGCGGCTAGCCCTTGGCGGCCATCTCACGCGGGTTATCCACGAGTTCTATAACCGCCATCTCGGCGTTGTCGCCCTGCCGGCGCCCAAGCTTGATGATCCGTGTATAGCCGCCGTTCCGGTTCTTATATCGAGCGCCCAGCTCGCCGAACAGCCGTTGAACGGCTTTGACCCCAGCCGTGCGTTCGATGGTTTCCTTTTCTTCGCCTTTCTTCCCGCGAAATCGGCTTTGCTCACTCTTGAAGGTACTGTTGCCGGCATGGAAAAATGCGGCTGCCTGACGCCGAAGATGAACGCCACGCAACACTAAGTCCTCACCGGCGAGATTCTCGGCCTTACAAGCAAGCGTTATGGCCTTTTCAATGAATGGCCTTAACTCCTTAGCTTTCGGAACCGTCGTTATAATGTGTTCCTTTTCGGCGTTAATGAGCGATGTCGCGAGATTGCGGAGCAAGGATTTTCGATGCTCCGATGTGCGGCCCAATTTTCTGTGTGCTTTTCTGTGTCTCATTTTTCCAGTTAGCGGTTGGCAGTTGGCAATTTGCCCTGTATTGCCTATTGCCCACCGCCTACAGTCAATTCTTAATCAAGGTCTCGTCCGCCCGAACCCGGGATCGGGTTTCCCTGTTCGTCAAAATCCATGCCGAAATCCAGGCCCATGCCATGGAGCATGTCCTTGATCTCAGTGAGCGACTTTTTGCCAAAATTCTTGGTATTCAGCATGTCCTTCTCGCTACGGCGTATAAGATCCCGGATCGAACGAATGTCGGCGTTTTTCAGGCAATTATAAGAACGCACTGAAAGCTCAAGCTCGTCGACAGATTTGTCGAGCAAGTCATTCCGCATAAGCGGCGGCCGGGCGATATCCTCGTACTTATACTCTTCCTCTTCCTCCTCGAAATTAACAAAGATCGACATATGATCTTTGACCAATTTCGCCGCGAGGCCGATGGAATCTTCCGGTTTTACGGAACCATCCGTCCAAACCTCAAGCGTCAGCTTGTCAAACTCCGTGTTCGACCCCTGCCGGGTCTGATCAACGTTGTAATTGACCTTTTTGATGGGGGTGTGAACCGCGTCGATCGGGATGTAGCCAACAGAAAGGTCCTCATCGTTATTGAATTCGGCCGAGACGTATCCGCGTCCCTGCTTTAGCCGCATCTCGATATTAAGCGATCCGCCCGCACTGATCGTGGCGAGATGGACGTTCTTGTCAAGGACCTCGACATCCCCGTCGGCTTCGATGTCACCGCTGGTTACTATACCGGCGCCTTTTTTGCTGATCGAGAGCGTTTTCGGTCCGCTGCCGTGAAGCGTGAAGGGAACCTGTTTTAGATTGAGGATGACGTCTGTAGCATCCTCTACAACGCCCTTGATCGACGAAAATTCATGTTCGACCCCGTCGATCTTGACAGCGGTGATAGCCGCGCCCTCGATCGACGAGAGCAGTGCGCGACGTATCGAATTGCCTACGGTCGTCCCAAACCCGCGCTCGAACGGAGCGGCGTGAAACTTTCCGTACCGATCCGTCAACGTCTCGGGCTCCACGTTTAGGCGGCTGGGCATTTGGAAATCTGTCCAATTATTGCTCTGTGTCATATTCTTAATAGTTCCAAGTTTCAATTCCAAGTTCCCGGTTGTGCGTTCCTAACCTTGGAACTTGGAACCTGGAACCCGGAACTAACTGCGTTATTTGCTGTAAAGCTCAACGATCAATTGCTCGTTGATGTTAGCGTCGATATCCTGGCGATTCGGCAGACCGGAAACCACAACGCTCAAATCCTTTCCACCGGCGCTGAGCCAATGCGGTCGGCCTCGACCGACCGCTGTCTGCCATGCGTTGTCGATATGCGTGTTGTTCTGACTTGAATCCTTGACCGCGATCGCGTCGCCCTCTTTGACTTGAAAGGAAGGAATGTTGACCTTTCGTCCGTTAACGGTAACATGGCCGTGATTTACGAGCTGTCGGGCCTGGCGGCGCGAGGTCGAAAAACCCGAACGATAGACCACGTTGTCGAGACGGCGCTCGAGCATAAATAGCAGGATCTCGCCCGTAACACCTTTTTGTCGCCTCGCTTTCTCGAAATAATTGCGGAACTGCTTTTCGAGAATAAAGTAAATTCGCTTTACCTTTTGTTTTTCACGCAGCTGTTCGCCGTAACCGGCCAGCATCTTCCGGCGAGCTGCACCGTGCTGCCCCGGAGGATTTGTGCCGCGTTTTTCGATCGCACACGACGGCTTGAAACACCTGTCGCCCTTGAGAAATAACTTTCCACCTTCGCGGCGGCAAAGCCTGCACACCGCGTCTCTATATCTAGCCATAATTTGCCTCCGGGAGGCGATTTTGGATTGCGGATTTTGGATTTTGGATTCTCTGAACCCTCACCGCCATCTCAATTCCAAATCGACTCTTTATCGGAAAAGTTTACGAACGACTTTGCCGCCCTTCTTCCTTTCGATTATCAAAATCATTGGATCGCACGAGCAATCCAAAATCCAAAATCTAACGGTTGCTCTTGGCAACACTGGACAGTCTTTTTCCAGAATCCAAAATCAGACGCGGCGTCTCTTTGGCGGCCTGCAGCCGTTGTGCGGGATCGGCGTGGTGTCGCGGATCGACGTTACGCGTATCCCCGCCTGATTGATCGCACGGATCGCGGACTCACGGCCTCCGCCGGGGCCTTTAACCCGGACCTCGACCTCGCGCATGCCGGCGTCAAGAGCCTTGCGGGCAACGTCTGACGCCGCCTGCTGAGCGGCGAAGGGCGTTCCCTTACGCGAACCGCGAAAGCCCCGTGCGCCGGACGAAGATTGAGCAACGAGATTGCCCATCGTATCGGTGATCGAGATCAGTGTATTGTTAAACGAAGCGGCGATATGAACGATGCCCATCGGTATGTTCTTTCGCTCTTTCTTCTTGAAAGTTTTTTTCTTGGTTGCTGCTGCTTTTGCCATTTCTTTCAGTTGTCGGTTGTCGGTTGTCAGTTGTCAGCTAAGCCAGCAAAAACTGACAACTGACAACCGATAACCGGCAACTACTTCTTACCTGGTGCTTTCTTTTTCGCAACGGCCGCTTTGCGCGGACCCTTTCTTGTTCGTGCGTTCGTGCTTGTTCGTTGTCCGCGCACGGGCAGGCCGCGCCGATGTCGAAGGCCACGATAACACCCGATATCCATCAGGCGTTTTATGTCCATCTGTACACGTTTTCTCAGATCGCCCTCGATATTGCCCTCGCCATCGAGGATCGTGCGGATCTTGTTTAACTCATCTTCACTCAAATCCTTGATCCGAGAATCAATAGCGACGCCCGCCTGATCAAGGATCGCCGTAGCACGCGACCTGCCCACACCGTAAATGTAGGTCATCCCGATCTGTGCTCTTTTATTGGGCGGTAAATCAACTCCTGCTATACGAGCCATAATTCTCCAAGATGGTAAACAGTGCCGGGTGAACGGTGACAGGACAATTCGGTCCTGATACTTGTTCACTGTTCACTGTTCACTGTTCACTAACCCTGCCTCTGCTTATGCTTTGGATTGTCGCAAATAACACGCACGATGCCCTTTCGGTGGATCACCTTGCATTTATCACACATTTTCTTCACTGACGGTCGAACCTTCATTTCGCTTCTCCCACGGCCGAAAACCGCATAACTCTACCCTACTTGTATCGATAAGTGATCCTGCCTCGTTTCAAATCATAGGGCGACAACTCAACCAAAACCTTGTCGCCGGGCAGGATGCGGATAAAGTTCTTTCGCATTTTGCCGGATATATGAGCCAAAACCTCATGCTTGTTGTCGTCCACCGCGACTTTGAACATCGCATTAGGCAATGTTTCCAGCACTGTCGCCATGACTTCAATAGCTTCCTCTTTAGACATACCGAACGGCCAACCGGCTGATTAGTTGGACAAACCAATAATGTTACCTGCTTTCCCCCCGACTTTCAAGTCATGCCGCGGCCTTTTCAGACTGCAGGGTTTTTCGTTGCCGCTTTTGCTCTCTCGTAAGCGTCAATATCTCGGGGCCGTCCGCGGTCACGGCTATCGTATGCTCGGCATGGGCCGACGGCTTTCCGTCGAGCGTGACCACCGTCCATTTATCATCCAAAGTCCTGGTCTCGTGCGTCCCCAGATTAAGCATGGGCTCGATCGCAAAGCAGTATCCCGCGCGGATCCTCTCTTTTGTCCCGGCCCGACCGTGATTTGGTATCTGTGGTGCCTCATGCATTGCACGACCGATGCCGTGGCCCGTGTAATCTCGCACGATGCCGTATCCGAACTTCTCAGCATGCTGCTGTATCGCCCAGCCGACATCGCCGACCCGGTTGCCCACCCGGCTGGCCTGTATCCCGAATTCCAGACATTCCTCCGTGACGCGGATCAACTGTTTCAGTTCATCATCGATCTCGCCGGCCGGCAGTGTCATCGCACAGTCCCCGACAAAGCCGTTAAACGTTGCAGCCATGTCGAGGGACACTATGTCGCCATTCTTAAGCGGATCCTTCTTTGAAAAGCCGTGAACTATCTCGTCATTTACGGACGCGCAGATCGCATACGGAAACCCGTGGTAGCCGATAAACGTCGGGATGGCCCCGGCATCCCGGATCATCTTGTCCGCCGCATTGTTGAGGTCCAGCGTCGATATTCCAGGCTCGACCATTGGCCGCAGGGCCTCGCGCACCTCAGCTATCAACTCGCCCACGGCGCGCATTTTGTCAAGATCCTTTGCCGATTTCGCGATTATCATCTGTCCGAAAAATAAGCTCTTAAATAATCTGGCAACAGAGCCAAGGTCCATCGATCTCTTGTGCTGGGCAGCTATCTAGCCAATAGTCTTCTCAACGGCCCGATAAATATTTTCGATCGAGCCTGTCCCGTCCACCCTTTCGAGCCGGCCGGAGTTCTGGTAGTAGTCCAGCAGCGGCTTCGTCAGTTCGTCATAGGTCTCGAGCCTCACCTTGACCTTTTCCTCAGAATCGTCGGCACGGTGGTCGAGTTCCGTGTCCGGATGATCATCGCAAAAACCGTCACGTTTTGGCGGTTTTGAATAGATATTGTAGATCTCACCGCACACGGGGCAGCTTCTCCGGCCGGTCAGCCTTTTTAGCAGCTCGTCGCGCGGCACATTGATCTCGATCGCCCTGATCTCTTTACCTTGCTCCCGCGCCAGCTCCTCGAGCTGCTCAGCCTGAACAGCCGTACGAGGGTAGCCGTCAAGTACATACGTTCCAGCCGTATCACCCTTTAAGGTTCTCTCACGCACGATCCGATAGGTGACATGGTCCGAAATTAACTTCCCGGACGTCATGATCGCCTGAACCTCTCTCGCAAGCGGCGTATCCAGCGTTTTCATTTCGCGGAACATATCGCCGGTGGAGATCTGCGGAATTCCGCGGCGTTCCTGCAAAAGCCTCGCCTGCGTTCCCTTACCGGCACCTGGTGCCCCGATCAATACAATGATCTTGTCCATCGAATTCACCGCAGAGACGCGGAGCGTGTCAGTAGCCCGCACGTGAGTAATGGCAAGCCGAGGTTGATTCAACCTAACCAAGCCCTTACCTACGTGCGGGCTACTGACACCCCCGCAGTTGCGGTTCCAATTTATTAACCACGCCGTCCGCGAAGCCTCGACCCGGCGCCGAGAAATCCTTCGTAATTCCGCATCACGAGCTGCGCCTCGATCTGGGCTGCTGTGTCCATTGCAACCCCGACAAGGATCAAGAGCGACGTTCCGCCGAAGAAGAACTGGTAACCCAAACCCGTCGGTATCCAGCTCAAGCCCGGCGTGGCCGTCACGAAATTGTCTACAGCCGTTCCTATGAACGGGAGACGCGCTACCTTGAAGCCGCTCAGAAGCAGCTGAGGTGCAAACGCAACGAATGCAAGATATAACGCACCAACGGTCGTTAGCCGGGTCAAGATAGTGTTCAGATATTCAGCGGTCGGGGCGCCGGGTCGAATACCCGCGATGAAGCCGCCATGCTTGCGAAGATTATCGGCCACCTCGTCGGTGTTGAAGATGATCGTAATGTAAAAGAAAGTGAAGATAACGATCAGCGAAAGGAAGACCAGTTCGTAATAGGGATCACCGCCGTGGAACTGCTGAAAGAAAGTGTATACCTGGGACCACGTAGAATTTGGCTCGTTCTGATCCGCAGGGAATGCCGAAAAAAGCGTCTGCGGCATCGCGAGCACCGACGACGCGAAGATCACCGGAATGACGCCGCCCATGTTGATCTTGAGCGGCAGGCTTGTTTCCTGTCCGCGAAAGGTCTGGCTCCCGACGCGACGGCTCGCATAGCTGATGGCTATATTACGTCTCGCTGATTCGACATAAACGACCAGGGCTATCAACGCGATCATTACGACGATCAAAAACACGACACCAAGCGTCTGCATCGGGTCACCAGCGCTCACGCGGCTTGCGATCTGCTGTATTCCGCTGGGCAGGCCGATCACGATACCGGCGAAGATAAGTAGCGAGATGCCGTTTCCGACCCCTCGTTCTGTGATCTGCTCGCCGAGCCACATTACAAAGATCGTCCCCGTCGTCAACGTCACCACGATCATGCCGGTCGCCCACCATGTTTCAGGAATGATCTGGTTACGGCCAAGCCAGGTTGCAACGAAAAATGTCTGGACGGCGCAGAGGACGACTGTCGAATACCGAGTCCACTGGTTCATCTTCTGCCGGCCGACCTCTCCCTCTTCCTGCACCTTTTTTACAGCGGGCGAGAGAACCGGAAGGAGCTGCATGATGATAGACGCTGTAATATATGGCGTCACGCCAAGCGCGAAGACCGAGATCGTACGAAAGTTACCGCCCGAGAAGAGATCGAGAACACCGAGCAGCGTACCCGCCACCTCGCCCCACACGCGTTCCAACTGGGCACTGTTGATCCCCGGTGCCTGAACATGCGCTCCAAAACGGTAAACCGCGAGCAGGCCGAGAGTAAAGAGGATACGCGTCCTCAGCTCGGGGACCTTGAACATGTTCTGTACTGCGCTAAAAAACTTCTCCATAAATTCAGGTTTTGAGTCCCGCCTTAAGCGGCCTGCTGTAGCGTAAAAGCCTGTTGAAGCAGGGACTCAGAACAGTTATTCAGCCGCAGCCACCTTCGCCTTTTCAATAACTGTTGCGGCGCCGCCCGCTTTCTCGATCTTTTCCCGGGCGGTCTTGGTAAACCGGTGGGCTGAAATATTCAACGATTTGGAGATCTCGCCGGTTCCGAGAATCACAAGATCGTGTTTCGCTTTCTTGATCAGTCCGCGTTCGTGCAGTAGCTCAGGCGTGACCTCGTCGCCCGCGTTGAAATTCTCCTCGATCTTAGCAAGACTGATCTCGATCCATTGCTTCTTAAAGATATTGGTGAACCCGCGCTTCGGCAGTCGACGCTGCAAGGGCATTTGCCCGCCCTCGAACCCGATCTTGCTGCTGTAACCTGAGCGCGATTTCTGCCCTTTGTGTCCGCGGCCAGCCGTCTTGCCCAGGCCGGAGCCAGGGCCGCGCCCGACGCGTTTCTTCTTATGCGTCGAGCCGGGTGCCGGATGTAAATTGTTCAATGATAAAGCCATATTGGTACTGATCGTGTCAGTAGCCCGCACGTAAGTAAGGGCTTGGTTGGTTAGATCAACCTCGGCTGGCCCTTACTTACGTGCGGGCTACTGACACGGATCTCCTATTCCACGATCCTCAACAAATGAGGCACCTTATTGACGATGCCGCGGGTCGCCGCTGAATCGGCGAGGGTTACGGTCTGATTGAGCTTGGTAATGCCCAGGCTTTTGACGATCTCCTTCTGCTTATTCGCGTAACCGATCATGCTCCGGTAATATTGGATCCTGATCTGCCCGCCGTCTGTCGGTTGTTCTTTCTTTGCCATTATCTTATGTACGACAGACTGTTAGTCTGTCGAATCGACACGCCTAACAGCCTGTCCTACACCAATTCCTCGCCCTGCTTGCCCCTCAGCCGTGCGACCTCGATCGGGTCTTTCATCCTCAACAGTCCGTTAAATGTCGCGCGGATCACGTTGTGCGGGTTCGCCGAGCCGAGGATCTTCGTTCGCACGTTGTGAACGCCTAGCGACTGGAGGATCGCGCGGACCGCTCCGCCGGCGATAACGCCCGTGCCTTCGGCGGCCGGCTTGAGCAGAACCCGCCCGGCACCGTATTCGCCGATCATTTCGTGCGGCAGAGTGCCGCCAATGAGAGGAACACGTATCAGATTATTCTTTGCCGCTTCGACAGCTTTCTTGATCGCGTTCGGAACTTCCTTTGCTTTTCCGGTGCCAAACCCAACGTGCCCAGCCTCATCGCCGACCACCACGAGCGCCGCAAACGACATGTTCTTGCCGCCCTTGACCACCTTGGTGACGCGGTTGATCGAGATCAACTGGTCCTTGAGCAGCAGACCACCCGGAGCTATTTTCTGTTTAGACTTCATCATAATTGGTACCCGACGCCTGCCAGCCTGCGAATGTATTGCTAGCCAGCCTGCTCGGCGTCCTTTGCTTCGTTTTTATTCAAACCCGCCTCGCGCGTTGCATCGAGCAGCGCCTTAACCCGGCCGTGATAAACATAGCCGCCGCGATCAAAAACCACGTTCGATATGCCAGCTGCTTGCGCGCGCTCCGCTATCGCTTTTCCCACGGTCTTCGCCGCCTCGATGTTGCCACCGCTATTGCCTGCAAGCTCTTTTTCTGTAGTCGAGGCGGTTGCCAGCGTCCGGCCTGTTTTGTCGTCGATGACTTGCGCGTAAATGTGATTCAGGCTGCGAAAGACCGCAAGCCTCGGCCTCTCCGCCGAGCCTTGCACCTTCTTACGTATGCGGCTGTGAACGCCCTGCCTTATGTCTGCTCTGCTTTTCTGTGCCATAACTTTAGTAGTTCCAGAGTTGCAGAGTTGCGGTAAGTTGCATAGTTGAAGAAAGACTCAGCAACTCTGTAAACTCCGCAACTTCGCAACTATTTACCTGTCTTACCCGGCTTCAACCTATAAAACTTGTCGGCATATCGGACGCCTTTGCCTTTATAAGCGTCGGGCTTTCTTAGGCGATTCAACTCGGCGGCAACCTGACCAAGCTTCTGCTTATCAATGCCGCTCAGTGTGATCGTGGTCTGATATTGGTTGATCGACGTCTTCGCACCGACACGTTCGGTCTTTGCATCGATGCCTTCCGGCAGAGCGTATTCGATCGGATGCGAGTACCCCAAGGCGAAAACGATCTTTTTGCCCTGTACATCGGCCTTGTAACCAACGCCCACAATATCCAGCTGCTTAGAAAAACCCTCTGTAACACCAACGATCGCATTGTTTGCGAGCGCCCGGGCTAATCCATGAAACGCCGCCTGATCGTCGGTTGCTCGTTCGGCGGTCAGGGTCCCTTCTTCCTGCTTGAACGAAACACCGGCCGGGATCGGCGTCGTCAGCGTACCCTTTGGTCCCTTAATCTGCATTTCCGAATCGCCGATCGTCAGCGTGACGCCTGACGGTATCGTTATCGGTTTTTTTCCTACTCTTGACATAATTCACCAGTTGTCAGTTGTCAGTCGTCAGTTGTCAGTTCTTTGCCCTTCCGGCAACTGACAACCGACAACTGACTACTGCTAATATATTTCCGCCAGGATCTCTCCGCCGACGTGTTGGGCGCGCGCCTGTTTTCCGCTCATCAGGCCTTTCGACGTCGAAACGATATTTACGCCGTAGCCGCCGAGCACTTTAGGAATGTCGGTCGATCCGACGTAGACACGGCGGCCGGGCGTCGAGACCCGCGACAAATGCGTGATCGACGGCGTACCCTTCGCATCATAGCGAAGGAATATGCGGATCATGTACTTTACGCCCTCACCCTTGGTCGAGTAGCTGTTGATATAACCCTCTTCCTTTAGGATGCGAGCAACCTCCATCTTTAGCTTAGAGCCCGGAATGTCGACACGTGTGTGATTCGCTCGTATTGCGTTACGAATCCGCGTCAGCATATCGGCTATTGGATCTGTCATTCTTCTTTACTCCGTAATTTTTTGTCTCAGTCGCGTTTCGGCGGGCCAGAAGCGTCAACGCGTCACTCAGAACCTTTACCAACTTGACTTAACGACCCCGGGTATCTGTCCCTCGAGCGCGAGTTTTCTCAACGCGATACGGGAAAGTCCAAACTTTCTCAAATAACCGCGCGTCCGGCCCGATTGCGAACAGCGGTTGCGGACCCGCGACGGACTGGCGTCACGCGGCATCTTCTGAAGCTTGATCACCGCCGCATCGATCTCTTCGACAGAAGACTTCGGATTATTGATGATCTTCTTCGCCGCCGCCCGGCGTTCGGCATAAAGGACTACCGTCCGACGTCGTCTTTCGTTGTTAACTACTTTGCTTATCTTTGCCATAAACTCTTTAGTCCAAAGTCTAAGGTCCAATGTCCAAGGTCGCGACCCAAACGACTTTGGGCCTTGGACATCGGACTTTGGACTTACTGCCTGAACGGCATTCCCAACCCTTTCAAAAGCGACCGAGCCTGGTCGTCATTCTTTGCTGTCGTGACGATCGAAATATTCATTCCCCGCGTCTTATCGACTTTGTTAAAGTCGATCTCGGGGAAGATCAGCTGTTCGCGAACACCAAGCGTATAATTGCCGCGGCCGTCAAAAGCCTTGCCCGAGATACCACGAAAATCGCGCACACGCGGGAGTGCAACCGAGATCAGGCGATCAAGAAATTCGTACATCCTGTCACCGCGGAGCGTGACCATCGTGCCGATCGCCATTCCCTGCCTCAGCTTAAATGCCGCGATCGATTTCTTGGCTTTGGTGATCACCGGCTTTTGTCCGGTCACCGACCGCAGCTCTTCTGTCGCAACGTCCAGGATCTTTGCGTTAGCGCTCGCTTCGCCCAGGCCCATATTCACAACGATCTTCTCGATCTTTGGTATCGCCATCGGGTTCTTGATCTCAAACTCTTTGGCCAAGGCCGGAGCGATCTCGTTCTTATATTTTTCTCGTAATCTAGCCATTTCCTTCTTCCGCTTGCCTCTGCGCGACCTCTGCGTTAAATCCGTTCAACGCAGAGAACGCCGAGAGGGATGCTGAGCACGCAAAGTTACTCGTCCGTTTCCTCTTTCTTCTTCGTCGACCCTGTGATGCGATTGTCCGGCATCGGTATCAGCTTTCCACTTTTAGCAACCCGAACTTTCTCGCCGTCACGCATTTCGTACTTGACTCGGGTCGGTTTCCCACTCTCCGGGTCCACCACGGCCACATTCGAAACACTGACCCAGGCTTCCTGCTCGATGATCCCGCCCTCACGGTTGAGCTGCGGCATCGGTTTGCGATGTCGTTTTACGATCATTGCCCCTTCGACCTTTACCTTGCCGTTGCGGGCATCAACCTCGATCACGCGGCCGCGAAACGGCTGCCGTTTTCCCTGGCTATCGTAGCGGTTGTATTCCTTGCCCGCGATAAACACGACCTGGTCGCCGCGTTTTATCCTGCTCTTAACTGTTCCTGTCTTAGCGCTTTTCATTTCTTTCTACCTTGCACAAGCCCGCGCGTAAGCAAGGGCGTAACATTCAAGCTTAGATAACCTCCGGCGCCAGGCTCACGATCTTCATAAAGTTCTTCTCGCGAAGCTCGCGGGCTACCGGCCCAAAAACCCGCGTCCCCACGGGTGTTCCGTCATCCTTGATCAGCACCGCGGCGTTCTCGTCGAAGCGAATGTATGTGCCATCCTTACGTCGGACTTCCTTTCGCGTCCGTACGATAACGGCGTTGTAAACCTTTCCTTTCTTAGCTGTGCCGTCGGGCGAGGCCTCTTTGACGGTCACCTTGATCGTGTCGCCGAGCCTTGCGATCTTTGACGTCGAGCCACCGACCGGCATGATCATCTCGACGCGTTTAGCTCCTGAATTGTCTGCGACCGATAAAGAGGTCTGCATCTGAATCATAATTTTCTCCAGTTGTCGGTTGTCGGTTGTCGGTTGTCAGTCCGGATCGCGCAACAGCTGACAACTGGCTTCTGACAACTGACCTATAGCTCGGCCTTCTGAATTATCTCCACGACACGCCACCGCTTTCGAGCCGACAGCGGACGAGTTTCCACGATCCTTACCTTGTCGCCGATCTTCGCCCCTGTTTCGTCATGCGCCATAAATTTCTTACGCTTCCTGACGTATTTGCGATATATCGGATGCTTGACCAGCCGGTCGACACGAACGGTCACAGTCCTCGTCATTTTATCGGACGAAACTATACCGATCTTCTCAGCCCGCTTGCTCTGCCGAACCTTTGTGTCTGCGGCTGGAGCTCCCGCGATCGCAGAAACCAGATCTGCGGCGCCCTTTCCGACAGTCTCCGCCACGGTTTCGACCACGTCTGCAGCCGCTTCGATAACGCTGTCAACAAACGACGGCTCATCACCAGCCGCGGCAGATTCGCCCTCAGTTTTAGTGGCCTTTTTCTCTTTCTTTGACGCTCCGCCGCCGGCCCCAGCGGCTGCGGCGTCATCACCTCGGGCTTCAGCTGTCTCAGCTGTCGACGCCTCCACGGCGTCGGCCCGGGTTTCGTCTGTTTCGACAGCCGCGGCTTGCGTCTCTTCAAGTTCGTCTTTCTTCTTTCTTGGCATTTTCTTTTCGTTTGGAGGTTTCGGCTTTTAGCCTCCTCCTGCTTTGCGCGCCCACCTCTGGGTGAAAGGCCGAACCTAATTGGCCTCCACTTTCGATCCCTTCTTGTTCAGCAGCGTATAAACCCGGGCCAATGTCTTTTTCTCGCGGCGAATGTCTTTGATCACATCTCCGACCCCAAGCGTCTTGCGAAACTTTAGCCTGAAAAGGGATTCCTTCAGCGCGTCCGCCTGGTCTTCAAGCTCCGCGGGAGACATTTCCGCCAATTGATCAAGCTGTTCTTTCTTCTTCATGTCTTAAACTACCCCTCCCTCGAGGTCGGCCCGCGTGACGAACTTAACCTTGATCGGCAGCTTTTGAGCGGCCAGCATCAAGGCTTCGCGTGCTAACGCTTCGTCAACACCCTGGATCTCATACAACACACGCCCGGGCTTGACGACCGCAACCCAATGATCAGGAGCCCCTTTACCACTGCCCATACGCGTTTCGGCCGGCTTCCTCGTGATGGGCTTATCGGGAAATATGCGGATCCAGATCTTGCCGCCGCGTTTTACGTGACGCGTCATCGCGATACGAGCGGCCTCGATCTGGCGGTCGGTGATCCAAGCCGCCTCAAGTGTCTTCAGACCAAAATCACCAAAGCTGAGCTTTTCACCGCGTGTCGCTTTCCCGCGCATGCGGCCTTTCATAACCCTGCGGCGCTTGACCTTTTTTGGCATCAACATAAAACAGTCTCCAGTGGTCAGTTGTCAGTTGTCAGTCGTCAGCTAAGACAGTGCCAGAACTCATTCTGACCACTGACCCCCGACCACTGTTTACTATCTCCTATCGTCCCTTCGCGGCCCCCGATCGTTGCGGCGGGCACCTCGTTCGACTTTTACTTCCTTCATCGGATCGGTCGTCGTCCCGCGTGCCATCGAGGCGTTGGGATCAAGGATCTCACCGCGATATATCCAAACTTTTACGCCGATGATCCCAAAGGTTGTGAGTGCCTCGGCAAATCCAAAATCTATGTCCGCTCGTAGCGTATGGAGCGGCAGACGACCCTGTAGGGACCATTCCGTACGTGCGATTTCAGCTCCATTCAAGCGGCCCGCGATCATCACCTTGATGCCCTCGGCACCAAAGCGCAGAGTTTCCTCGATCGTTTTTTTCATCGCCCGTCGAAACATGATGCGTTTCTCGAGCTGCTGGGCAATCTTTTCGGCCTGAAGCTGGGCATTCAGCTCCGGGTGGCGGATCTCCTGGATCGAAACCAGTA